>NZ_DAISHT010000063.1:15573-18122 GCF_036822375.1 Pseudoxanthobacter sp.
GCCGCTCCGTTCCGGTCCGCCGGGCGGCTGCCGCCGGCGCTACTGCGGCACGACGAGGCGCTGTGCCACGCCCTGACATTGCCGCACGATGCCATCGACGGCCGCCTCGGCCGTGCTGCTGCTGCCCGCACCCCGCCACAGCCCGGCGCGGGTGAAGCCCTCTGCCGTGCAGTCGCAATAGGCCGTGCAGCGCGCCGCCTCGCCGCCGCTGGCGTGGCAGCTTTCCAGACAGCTCGTGCGATAGTTCGCGACCTGCGCCGGCGGTGTCACCCCCAGCCACAGCGCCAGTTGCAGGGCGCCGAACAGCAGCGGCTGGTGCACCAGATAGATGATGAGGGTATGCCGCCCGGCAAAGGCCGCCGCCCGCACCGGCCATCGCGTGCAGGAAAACGCCGCCAGCCGCTCCGTCAGCCCGCTGTCGGTCAGCACCCGGCCCGCCGCGATGCCGATGAGCATGACGCCGAACCACGGAAAGACCGGCACATAATCCATCGCAGCCGGCCGGTCATAGCCAAGCCCGGTCCACAGCAGCCAGCGCGGATCGAACAGATCCGAGCGGGCATAGACCGGTGCCACCAGAACCAGCACGCCGGCCAGCAGCGTCAGCGGCGGCGGCAGGCGCAGAAAGGCCAGCCCCGCCAGACTGCCGAAGGCGATGAGATGGAGAATGCCGAACCGCACCATCTCGTCCGGTACCGCGAAATAGGTACCGAGGCTGACCAGCCCGGCGGCCACCGCGATGGTGGCGAAGCGGCGCAGCACCACCGCGGGCCGGATGGCGCGCCTGTTGGCCAGCACCAGCGAGAGGCCGGCGATGAACAGGAAGGAAACCGCGATGGAGCGGGCAAACACCACCCAGCCGGTGGCCGAGGCCACCTGCCAGTCGGTGAAGCCGAAGAACGAGAGATCGAACGAGAAGTGATAGACGACCATGGCCGCCAGCGCCGCCGCGCGCAGCACGTCCAGCAGCTGAAGGCGGCCGCGCGGCGCCGGGGCGGCGGTGGCGGGCGGAGCGGTGTCGGTCATCGGTGTTCTCTTTTGTCTCGCGTCCGTGCAGCCGGCAGGCGGCGGGCACGACGAGCGCGCCCGGCCGCGAATGAGCGCCCGTCAGCTTTCGTCGGAAACCGGGCTCGCCAGCACCTTGTCGATGCGCCGGTTATCGAGGTCCACCACCTCGAAGCGCCAGCCCTTCCACAGGAAGCTCTCGCCCGCAGCGGGAATGCGGCGCATCTCGTTCAGCACGAAACCGGCGATGGTGGAGAACTCCTCGTCCTCGTTCATGCCCCTGAGGCCGAGGGTGCGTTCCACGTCGTCGATGGGCATGCGCCCGTCGAGCAGCCACGAGCCGTCGTGGCGCCGCACGGCATCGGGGTCCGGCTCGCCCTCGCCTTCCGGCAGGCTGCCGGCGATGGCGGAGAGAATGTCCGACGGCGTGACGATGCCTTCGATGGAGCCGTGCTCGTCCACCACCACGATGAGGTGGACATTGGCGGAGCGGAACTGGTCGAGCAGCTTCAGGATCGGCGTGCGATCGGCCACGAACACCGCGGGCCGGGCGACCGATTCAAGATCGAACGACCCGGTACGGCGCTGCTGTTCCAGCAGGTCCTTGGCGTGGACCACGCCGATCAGGTCTTCGATGTCGCCATGCGCAATCGGATAGCGCGAATGGCCGGAGGCACTGATTTCATCCATGACGACATCGGGTTCGTCATCGATGTCGAGCCAGATCACGTCCGGCCGGGCGACCATGATGGAGCGCACCGAACGGTCGGCAACGCGCAGCACGCCTTCCAGCATCTCGCGCTCGGCAGGCTGGAAAACGCCGGCCTCCGTGCCCTCCGCAATGAGGCTCTTCACCTCCTCTTCCGTCACGCGCGAGGCGCTGTCCGGCTTGACGCCGATGAGCCGCAGCACCGTTTCGGTGGACAGACGCAGCAGCACCACGATCGGCTTGCCGATGGCGGCAACGACCGTCATCGGCCCGGCGACGATGCAGGCGAAGCGCTCCGGATTGGTGAGCGCCAGCCGCTTCGGCACCAGTTCGCCGACGATCAGCGAGACATAGGCGAGCAGGAACACCACCACGGCGGAGGCAATGGCGCTGGCATGGGCGGCAAGGGCGGGAAACCGGCTGAGTTCCTCAGCCAGCGGCTGGGCGAACGACGATTCGCCGTAAGCACCCGACAGGATCGCCACCAGCGTGATGCCGATCTGCACGGCGGAGAGAAAGCCGGTCGGGTCTTCCGACAGCCGCAGCGCCGAGGCGGCACCGCGCCGGCCCTCGGTCACCATCTGCTGCAGACGGGCCCGGCGCGAGGAGACGACCGCCAGTTCCGACATCGCGAAGAACGCGTTGAGCAGGATCAGGCAGAGAACGACGATGAGTTGAACCCAGGGCATGCCGGTCACCCCGCCACGACAGTGCGGCCGCCCGCATCCGGCGCCCGCACGGGCAGGCGGAGCGGCAGGACGGCGACATCAGGGCCGGCGGGGCCGGCGGGCGGAGGTCGGTCGAACCCCAGATCGGGGCTTTCGGCCTCGGGTCC
>NZ_DAISHT010000064.1:0-17970 GCF_036822375.1 Pseudoxanthobacter sp.
GCGCTCGGTGCCGATGACATAGAGGCCGCCGGCGGCCAGCGCCTTTTCCTTCAGCGCGGCGATGTCGTCGCGGATGGCCTGCGCGCGGGCTTCCTTCTCCGGTCCGTCCGGCAGCTCGCCCAGTTCCTTTTCGATGCGCATCTCGGCGTTGCCGCCGAGCTGAATGTCGGTGCCGCGGCCGGCCATGTTGGTGGCAATCGTCACCGCGCCCGGCACGCCGGCCTGAGCGATGATGTAGGCTTCCTGCTCGTGGTAGCGGGCGTTCAGCACCTGGAAGACGAAATCGTCGGCTGCCGGCGGGCGCGGGTCGAAAGGCTTGGAAAGGTCGCGCTGGTGGAAGCCGGCCTTGCGCAGTTCGGCCGCCAGCTGCTCGCTCTTCTCGATGGAGGTGGTGCCGACGAGAACCGGCTGGCCGCGGCTCTTGCAGTCCTTCACCAGCTCGACCACCGCCTTGATCTTCTCGCCGACGGTCCGGTAAACCTCATCGTCGTCGTCGACGCGGCGCACCGGCAGGTTGGTCGGAATCTCGATGACTTCGAGGTTATAGATGTCGAGGAACTCGTTGGCCTCGGTCGCCGCGGTGCCGGTCATGCCCGAAAGCTTGCCGTACATGCGGAAATAGTTCTGGAAGGTGATGGAGGCCAGCGTCTGGTTTTCCGGCTGGATCTGCACCCGTTCCTTGGCTTCCAGCGCCTGATGCAGGCCGTCGGAATAGCGCCGGCCGGGCATCATGCGGCCGGTGAACTCGTCGATGATGACGACCTCGCCGTTGCGCACGATGTAGTCGCGGTCGCGCTGGAACAGCTTGTGGGCCCGCACCGCCTGCTGCAGGTGGTGCACCACGGTGACGTTTTCGATGTCGTAGAGGTCGCCGGTCTTCAGCAGGCCGGCTTCCGCCAGCGCCTGCTCCAGCTTCTCGTTGCCGGCTTCGGTGAACGAGACAGTGCGCTGCTTCTCGTCGACCTCGTAGTCTTCGGCGACGAGGCGCGGAATGAAGGCATCGACGGTGTTGTAGAAATCGGACCGGTCGTCGAGCGGGCCGGAGATGATGAGCGGCGTGCGCGCCTCGTCGACGAGGATCGAATCGACCTCGTCGACGATGGCATAGGCATGGCCGCGCTGCACCATCGAGCCGGTCTCGTACTTCATGTTATCGCGCAGATAATCGAAGCCGAACTCGTTGTTGGTGCCGTAGGTGATGTCGGCAGCGTAGGACGCGCGGCGCTCCTGATCGTTGAGGCCGTGGACGATGACGCCGGTGGTGAGCCCGAGGAAGCCGTAGATGCGCGCCATGTTGGCGGCGTCGCGGCGGGCCAGATAATCGTTGACGGTGATGACGTGGACGCCCTTGCCGGCCAGCGCGTTCAGGTAGCAGGGCAGGGTGGCGACCAGCGTCTTGCCTTCGCCGGTGCGCATTTCGGCAATCTTGCCCTCGTGCAGCACCATGCCGCCGATGAGCTGAACATCGAAATGCCGCTGTCCGGTGATGCGGCGGGAAGCCTCGCGCACCGTGGCGAAGGCAGGCACCAGCAGGTCGTCGAGCCTGGCGCCGCCGGCAAGCTGCTCGCGGAAGGCGACGGTGCGGGCCCGCAGGTCGTCGTCGCTGAGGGCCTGAACTTCGCTTTCCAGCGCGTTGATGGCCGCCACGCGCGAGCGGTAGCCCTTCACCTTGCGGTCGTTGGCCGACCCGAAGATTTTGCGGGCAAGAGCGCCGAGACCCATGAGCTTGTGTTCCTCTCGGAGCAGGCGATGAGGGCTGCCCGCCCGTCTCCGGTTTTACGATCCGCGTGCTGAACGTCCGCCCGGCCGGAGGACGCCGGAGCGGGCCGGGCCGGCGCTGCGGGATCGAGTGCGGCCGGAACCCGGGGCAGGTGCCATGACGGCGCGCATGCGCGACTGTTGATGCCGGCCCGCGGGGAGACATAAGAACGGGGTCCGATGTTGTCAACGGCGGCAGTTTCCGACAATGTCCGCAGGGTTCCGGTCCGCAGCGTCCTGCCGGCCGGGGCCGGTTGTGGATGGTCCTGATTTTGCCGAAGTCGGGTGCCCTAACAGGACCCGGCCGCTTCTCCGGCTCTCTGTCGTCCGGCCCGCACCGGTTGCGGCGGGCGGGCAGGGGGCGGGCGGCCGGAGCTGACAGGCCGGGGCCGGCTGGCTGACAGGCCGGGCCGGTTGAACGAAATACGGATCTGCCGGCAGGTCCGGCCGTCGCGTGCGGCCGGCAGGCCGGGCGGGTTCTGCAAGGCGAAGACGTTTCTTGAATCCGGGGTGCCCCGCGCGCTCTGCCAGCGTTCCGCTCAGGCCGGGGCGCGGCGAAGCCGGAAGACACCGCCGCGCCGCAGGGGGCTGACCCGCACAGGGGCTGGCCTGCAGGCCGGCGGCCTTCTGCAGGGAAGCGCTCCTCCGGGTGCCTCGCGGCACCCATCCCTCAAATGGCGGGCGCAGGCCCGCCCATTGGAAACCGGAATTCCCATGTCCCTCAAGGCTACCTTCCGCCATGCCGTGCGCCCGCTGGCCGCGGCGCTCGTTCTCTCCACCAGCCTTGCCGGCGTGGCGCTGGCGCAGGATGCCGGCGCGGCCAAGCCCGCCGCTTCTGCCGCGGCCCCGGCCAAGGACCCGACCGCGGTGGTGGCCACGGTCAACGGCGTCAAGATCACCGAGGCCGATCTCGGCTATGTGGGCGAGGACTTCGGCGAGCAGCTGGCCCGCGTGCCGGCCGACCAGCGCCGCCCCATCCTGACCGACGTTCTGGTCGACATGGTGCTGGTGTCGCAGAAGGCCGAGCAGGCCGGCATCGCCGATACCGAGGCGTTCAAGCAGCGTCTGGCGTTCCTGCGCACCCGCGCGCTGCGCAATGCCTACCTCACCGACGACATCGCCAAGACCGTGACCGATGCCGATCTGAAGGCCCGCTACGACGCCGAGATCGCCAAGCTGCCGAAGCAGCAGGAAGTTCACGCCCGCCATATTCTGGTGAAGACCAAGGAAGAGGCGGAAAAGATCATCAAGCAGCTGGAGAAGGGCGCTGACTTCTCCAAGATCGCCAAGGAAAAGTCGATCGACACCGGTTCGGGCGCGCAGGGCGGCGATCTGGGCTATTTCGGTGCCGGCCAGATGGTGCCGGCCTTCGAGAAGGCCGCCATGGGCCTTGAGATCGGTTCCTTCACCAAGGAGCCGGTGCAGACCGAATTCGGCTGGCATGTGATCCGGGTCGAAGACAAGCGCGACCGTCAGCCGCCGTCCTTCGATCAGGTCAAGGACCAGCTGCGCGACGTGGTGCTGCGCGACAAGTACGAGGCGCTGCTGGCCGACCTGCGCAAGTCTGCCAAGATCGACTTCATCGACCCGTCCGTGAAGCCGGCGGCGCCTGCGGCCGGTGCGGCCCCCGCCGCTCCTGCGGCTGTTCCGGCGAAGTGAGCCGGCCGGTGCCGCGCCGCCTGCGGGCGGCCGCGGGCGCCGGTTGCGTCAACGCCTTCTGCGGGGTCGCGGCTTCTGCCGCGGCCCCGTTGCCGTCCCGGCGGCGCCCGTCCCTGCCGTTCCCGCATCCGCTTTCCGTCTTTCCCCTCTGTAATGGCCGGTTCTGCCGATGTTTGTCGTGACCCTCACCTACAAGGTGCCGCTCGCCGAGATCGAGGCGCATCTTGAGGAACACGTTGCCTTTCTGGAGCGGCGCTTTGCCGACGGCACGCTGATTGCCGCCGGGCGCCGCGTGCCGCGCACCGGCGGGGTGATTCTCGCCCGCGGCGACGACGAGGCGGCGCTGCGCGCGGTGCTGGCCGAGGACCCGTTCGTGCGCTTCGATCTTGCCGAGGTGGCGCTCACGGCCTTCACCACCACCCGCGCTGCCGAGGGCTTTACCGGCCTCGTCGGTCTTTGAGCCGGCCGGGCCTGTTCCGTCCGTTCTGCCGTCCGTCCGCTGCGGAGTGCCGTCATGCGTCTCTATCGTTTTCTCACCGGCCCGGATGATGCCAGCTTCTGCAAGCGCGTCAGTGCCGCCCTCAGCAACGGCTGGCAGCTTCAGGGCTCGCCCGCGCTTACCTTCGATCCCGTGCAGGGCCGTGTCATCTGCGGACAGGCGGTGATCAAGGAGGTCGCGGGCGACTACAGCGACGATATCCGCCTGTCGGATTACTGACCCCGCGCCCGCCCGCCGTCATTTCAGGGGTTCTTTGCCGCGTGGCCGCCCTTGTGCGCCGCCGCGCTCTCGGGCAAAGGACAAACCGGCTTTTCCCGGAGGCTTGCCATGGCCCATCTCTCTCCCTTCGCGCCCGTTTCGGTGCCCGCCATTCCGCCGCTTGCCGGCATGACGTTCGCCACCGCCGCCGCAGGCATCAAATATCAGGGCCGCACCGACGTGCTGCTGGCGCTGTTTGCGCCGGGCACCACGGTTGCCGGTGTGCTGACCACCACGAAGTGCCCGTCCGCGCCGGTGGAATGGTGCCGCGAGCACCTTGCCGGCGGGCAGGCGCGCGCGCTGCTGGTCAATTCCGGCAATGCCAACGCCTTCACCGGCATGAAGGGCCGCGAGACGGTCAGCGCTTCGGCCGCGGCCGTGGCGCGCACGCTGGGCTGCACGCCCGCGGAGGTGTTCCTCGCCTCCACCGGTGTCATCGGCGAGCCGCTCGATCCCGCCAAGTTCGAGGCCGTGCTCGACGATACCGCCGCCCGCCTTTCCGACGGGCCGTGGGTGGACGCCGCCCGTGCGATCATGACCACCGACACGTTCCCCAAGGTCGCCACCCGCACGGTGAAGATCGACGGCGTGCCGGTCACCATCAACGGCATCGCCAAGGGGGCCGGCATGATCGCGCCGAACATGGCGACCATGCTGTCGTTCATTGCCACCGATGCGCCCATTGCCGCCCCGGTGCTGCAGGCGCTGCTGGCGAAGGCGGCGGATGCCTCGTTCAACGCCATCACCATCGACGGCGATACCTCCACCTCCGACACCCTGCTGATGTTCGCCACCGGGCAGGCGCCCGTCGCCCCGGTGACGGAGACCGGCGACCGCCGCCTTGCCGCCTTCCGCAAGGCGCTCGCGTCGCTGACGCTGGAGCTTGCGCACAGCGTGGCCAAGGACGGCGAGGGGCTGACAAAGTTCGTGGCCGTGACGGTTGAGGGTGCGACGTCGGCGAAGTCGGCGAAGAAAATCGCCTTCTCGATTGCCAATTCGCCGCTGGTGAAGACCGCGTGCGCGGGCGAGGATGCCAACTGGGGCCGCGTCGTGATGGCGGTCGGCAAGGCCGGCGAGCCGGCCGAGCGCGACCGGCTTTCGATCTGGTTCGGCGATGTGCGCGTGGCGGTCGATGGCGCGCGCGATCCGGATTATTCGGAAGAGGCCGCCTCGGCGGCGATGAAGAAGCCGGAAATCGCCATCCGCGTCGGCCTCGGTCTCGGCCGCGGCAAAGCCACGGTGTGGACCTGCGACCTGACCAAGGAATATGTCGCCATCAACGGCGATTATCGCAGCTGACCGCCGCGCCCGCGCGGTAACGACGAGGTCCGGCACAGGCCATCCGGCGCGGCAGGCCCGCGCCGGATGGCCTGCCGGCGCCGGGGAGGGGCCCGATGGCCGAGGCACGCGACGAGGAACTCATCCGCCGGCTGGAGGATGCGACGATCAATTCCTGGCCGGGCGCCTTTCTCGTCAAGGACGGTGCGTGGTTCCTGCGGCTCACCCCGGGCCATCCGTCGCGCCGGGCCAACTCGCTGAGCGTGCTGGACCCGGCCGATGGCGAGAACGCGCCGCAGCGGCTGATTGCAATGATGGCAGCCTGCCGTCGCCTCGGCGCCGAGCCGGTGGTGCGCTGGACGCCGCTGATGCCGGCCGAACTCGACCGTGCCCTCGATGCCGCCGGCTTCCGCGCCTTTGAGGAAACGCGGGTGCTGACGGCTCCGCTCGCCCCGCTGGCGCAGTCTGCGCCGGAAGGCGAGATCGAACTGATGGAAGCCGCGCCCGCAGAGCGCGCCGCCTATGCCGACAGGCTCGTGGCCCTCGGCGGCGAGGCGCCGGAATTTGGCGGGCTGCTGGCTGCCATTCTCGGCCGTATCGCGTTGCCGGCGGTGCTGGCGGTGGCAAAGGCCGGCGGCCGGCCGGTGGCCGCGGCGCTGACGGTGATCGACGGTCCGCTGGCCGGCATTTTCGAGGTGATCACCGCCGCCGATGCCCGTCGCGCCGGCCACGGCACGCGCGCCGTGCGCGCGGCGCTGGCCCATGCCCGCACGCACGGCGCCACCACCGGATGGCTGCAGGTGAAAACCGCCAATACCGGCGCCGCAGCGGCCTACGCGCGGCTCGGCTTTGCCGAGGTCTATCGCTATCACTATCGCCGCCGGCCGGCCTGATCAGGCCGGTTCCGGGGTGGTATCGATGGCCACGATTTCAGCCGGCTGGCCGGCAAGCGTTACCTCGTCGCCGATTTCGCGGCCGATCAGCGCGCGGGCGAGCGGTGCGGACCAGGCAATGCGCCCTGCCGCCGGATCGGCCTCGTCGGCGCCGACGAGGCGCAGGCGCCGCACCGTGCCGTCGGAGGCCTCCAGCGTGACCAGCGCGCCGAAGATCACGGTGTCGGCTCCCCCGGCGGGCGCATCCACCGGCTCGGCGCTCTGGCGCCGTCTGGTCCAGTAGCGCAGATCGCGTGAGGCACGGGCGGCCAGTGCCCGGTCGGACGAGGAGCCGGCCGCGGCCAGCGCCTCGCGCGCTGCGGCAATCTCCGCCTCGATCAGCGCCAGACCGCGCCGGGTGACGAGGTTGCGCCCCTCCGGCACCGGCCGTTCGGGCAGGTCGTCGGCCCCGTCGGATTCTTTTACGAAAGCCCGGCTCACGGCGCTTCCCTCCGCGGCTGGCGGCGTTCGGTGGCGGGGGCGGGCTGCAGAGCGCCCTCGCGCAGGCGGCGGGCATAGTCCGGCGGCACCGGGGGCGGATTGCGGGCCGCCAGCGCCTCGCCGACCAGCCGGTCGGACGCGGTTTCGATATCGTGCTCAAGGCGGGCGAGGAACGCGCCGCGATCGAGGCCGTGGGCGATGGCGGGCAGGAATTCCACCACCACCGTTCCCGGCCGGCGAATCCACGAGCGGCGCGGCCAGAACAGGCCGGAGTTCAGCGCCACCGGCACGCACGGCCCCTGACCGCGATCGTAGACGAAGGCGACACCCACCTTGTAGGCCGGCGGCGCAGCGGGCGGCCGCCGTGTGCCTTCGGGAAACAGGATCACCTGCTCGCCGCGTGCGATGGCGGCGCGGGCATCGTCGCACATGGCGATCATGGCCTTGCGGCCGCCGGCGCGGTCGACCGGAATCATGCCCATGCGCCGGGCGCACCAGCCGAACACCGGAATATCCAGCAATTCCTTCTTCAGCACGTAGGTGGGGTTCTTCAGCACCGGGATGAGGGCGAAGGTCTCCCACATCGACTGGTGCTTGGCGGCGATGAGCACGCCGCCTTCGGGAATGTTCTCAAGGCCGCGATAGTCGACCTTCGTGCCGGCGAGCCAGCGCTGCAGCCACAGGCTGACCCGCGCCCAGCCCACCACGATGCGCCAGGGCGCCCGGCCGGGCAGGAAGAAGAACGGCCAGCAGACCAGCAGGCAGGTCACCATCAGCAGATAGAACACGACGACGAAGAGGGCGGAGCGGATCGGCAGCATGGGGTCCGGGCGCGGGCAGCAGGGAGACGATTTCGCCTGCCCTTATAGCGGATTGCGGCGGCTGGCGCGCAGGAATGTTGCTTCAGCCGTGCCCGGCCGGCCGCATCGCCGGCGGAACGGCGGGGGCAACCAGCCCGGCGCGCTCGGCGGCAAGGCGGATGCGCACCGCCAGATATTTCAGATATTCGCGGATGAGCACCTTCACCGTGCGCGGCCGGTCGTACCAGTGCTTCATGTTCACGGCTTCGTCGCGCACCGGCCAGGGAATGAGCTCGCGCCCCGGCAGCGCCTGCTGGAACTCCGCCAGCGTGCGCGGAATGTGATAGGCGCTGGTGACGACGAACAGCGAATGGAAGCCCCGCGCCTCGGCCCACGCGCGGGCCTCATCGGCGTTGCCGATGGTGTTGGCGGCCTTGTAGCCGATATCGATGCAGCAGTCGGCAAGGCCGGCCGCCACGCTGGGCGCGCGGGCCAGCAGCGCATGCTCGCTGACACGCGAACCGACACCGGAAATCAGCATCCGCTCGGCCCGGCCGTCGCGCAGCAGGTCGAGCCCGCCGGGAATGCGCTCCTTGCCGCCGGTCAGCACCACGATGGCATCGGCCTTGCCGCCTTCCGGGCGCGACACGGTGGCAACCGTTTCCACGAAGCGGAGGAAATCGGTGCACAGCCAGACCATTCCGCCCACCAGCAGCACGGCCGCCAACAGGCTGACGGTGCGGCCGAAACGGCGCACCGGGCCGGTGCGGCGTGTGCCGGCCGGCCGCAGCGGGCCGCGCCGGACGAGACGCAGCCGCCCGGGTCGTCCTTCCGAAGGCGTCATGACGCCATTTTGCTGACCGAGCACCGACATAAAGTTAAGTTTATCGCACGAAAGCGGCTGAGACGAGGCGTCACAATCGACCGGGTCGAATTCGCGCGGTCGCGTCTGCCTACGCCAGCCGGCGAAGATGCGAATGCACGGCCAGCCGTGAGGTCCAGGCGGCCAGCAGCGCAGCCAGCGCCGCAATGGCGAGGGTGGCGACATAGCCCGGCCAGCCGATGGAAAGCGTGCCGAACAGGGCGTGGGCCTGATCGGCCGCGGGCGAGGCGGGGCTGCGGCCCGACAGCGACAGGCCGAGGAAGGTGACGAGCGCCAGCGCGCCGCCGGCCAGCCCGCCCTTGAGGCCGAGCATCCAGAAATGGTGCTGGAACTCGCGGGCGATGAAGCGGTTTTCCGCCCCTACGAAGTGCAGCACCTCCACCACCTCGCGGTTGGCAGCCATGGCGGCGCGGGTGGCGAACACCACGCACAGCACCATGGCCGTCATCATCAGCACGAGAATCGCGAAGCCCGCGGCAACGGCGCTGGCGGCCATGGCGGCCATGTGGCTGCTCCAGACGGAGTGATCGTCGAGGCTCGCCCCCCGGACATCGCGGCTGAGCGCGGCCGACAGTCCGGCCAGATCGGCCCGCGCCGGGTCGCTGACATCGACGGCAATGAGACGCGGCACCGGCAGCGCTTCCAGATCGAGGCCGCTGCCCAGCCACGGCTGCAGCAGGGCGCGGGTCTCGTCGGCGGAAAGCACCCGGGCCGTGCCGATGCCGGGCGTGCCTTCGGCCAGCGACACCGCCTTATCGAGCGCCGCGCCCATGTCGACGCCGTCGAGGGGGCGAATCTGGATCGTGACCTCGCGGTTCAGGTCGCGGCTCCAGTCGCTGGCCGCTTCCTCCACGATGCCGACGCCGGCAACCGTCAGGCAGGCGAGGTAGCACATGATGGCGACCACGAGGATCAGCGCGCGGCCCGGCACGGTGGCGGCGGGCACAATGGGCGCCAGCCCGGCGCGCGACCGGCGGCCGAACGGGCGGCGCTTCGGCGCCGCGGCGGCGGGGTCGAGCGCGGGCACGCCGGGCAGGCGACGACCGGCCTGCGCGCCGGGGGCCGGTTGCTGCGGTGCGGCGCTCATTGCGAAATCTCCAGCCGGCCGTCGGCCAGCACGAGGCGGCGGGCATCCACCTGATCCATCAGGCCGATATCGTGGGTGGCGATGACCACGGCAGTTCCCAGCCGGTTGAGTTCGATGAACAGCCGCAGCAGGCGGCGGGCGAGCGGCGGGTCCACATTGCCCGTCGGCTCGTCGGCCAGCAGCACTTCCGGCTGGGTGATGAGGGCGCGCGCGATGGCCACGCGCTGCTTCTCGCCGCCGGAAAGAACCGGCGGATAGGCATGCATGCGCTCGCCGAGGCCGACCCAGCCGAGCAGTTCCACCACATCGTGGCGATAGCTCGCCTCGTCGCGCCCCAGAACGCGCAGCGGCAGCGCGACATTCTCGTAGGTGGTCAGGTGGTTGAGCAGGCGGAAATCCTGAAACACCACCCCGATGCGCCGCCGCAGTGCCGGCAACTCGCTCTTGGGCGCGGAGGAAACGTCGCGCCCGAACAGGCGGATCAGGCCCCGCGTCGGCTTCAGCGACAGGAACAGCATGCGGATGAGCGTGGTCTTGCCGGCCCCGGAAGGGCCGGTGAGAAACTGGAACGAGCGGGCGGGGATGTGAAAATTGAGGTCGCGCAGCACCTCCGGTCCCATGCCGTAGCGCAGTCCGACATTCTCGAAACGGATCACCCTCGACACTCTCCCTCGCGAGCCTTCGCCGGCCGGCCGGCACGCCGCACCAATGCGCACAATTGCCGCCCGTTTCTTGAACCGGCGTTAACGATAGCGCCATCCACCCCGGCAGAGCGGTGCGGGAAGGGGGCTCGATTCGCCGGCCGTTAACGCCTTCAGGGCAGTGATAGCAGCGCAAAGACGCGGAATTTTCATGTCTTTGCCGCCGATGGCCGGCAAGGCCCTTGCCCTTCCGCGCCGCTTCCCTTCGAATAGCATTGTTCGCAAGGGTCGCGCGAGCAGGGGCAGGCCCGCGGGGCTGCCTGCTGCCGGCCGGTCTGTTGCTGAAGGCATTCCTGCCGGCTTGCAGGATGCCCGGTCGAGGAGCATGCCCATGGCCCGCATCCTGCTGACGGAGGACGATGACTCGGTCCGCACCTTCATCCGGCGCGCGCTGGAGCTGGATGGCCACGCCGTGATCGAGGCCTGCGACGGTCTTGATGCGCTGGCCGCGCTGCAGCACATGGAGTTCAGCTTCGATCTGCTGGTTTCCGACATCATCATGCCGGAGATGGATGGCATCGCGCTGGCCCACGCCGCCCGCGCCCGCCATGCCGACCTGCCCATCGTGCTCATGACCGGCTATGCCGACCGCCGCGAAGCGGCAGAGGAGCTGCGCACCGTGGTGCTGGAGGTGATTCCGAAGCCGTTCACGCTCGCCGACTTCCGCCATGCCGTGTCGCGCGCCCTGCGCCAGCCGCGCCGTTCGGCGGCCTGAAGCGGCTCAGCCTTCGTTCTCTGCGCTGAATTCCGTCTTCACCGCCGCATAGAGCGCGCGATAGCGCCGCTGCGCGGCCGCGAAGGCCGCCGCCAGCGCCGGGTCGGGCGCGAAGGTGGCGGTGACCGGCGCCGGCCGGCAGAGTTCGGCCTCGCCGGCCCCGGTGGCCGCCATGATGGCCAGCCGCGCGGCGCCGAGGGCCGGTCCCGCCGCCGCATCGCCGGCGTGGCGGCGGAGCGGGCAGCCGAGCGCGGCGGCGATGAGACGACACCAGAAATCGCCGGCCGCACCACCCCCCACGACGGAAAGCGCCGCCGGCACCGGGCCGGCCGCCTGCAAAGCGGCAAAACCGTCGGCCAGTGCCAGCGTGATTCCCTCCACCACGGCCTGCAGCATCGCGCGACGGTCGGTTGCGGTATCGAGGCCGAACAGCACGCCGCGGGCCGCGGGATTTTCCAGCGGCGTGCGCTCGCCGGAAAGGTAGGGCAGGAACAACAGCTGCCCCGGGCCCGTGTAGCCGGCCTCCACCAGCGCCAGCGCCTCGGCGGGGCCGGACAGGCCGGCAACGGTTGCCGCCCAGGCCAGCACGCCGGCGCCGTTCATCAGCGCTGCGGCGCGGTACCAGCGGCCGGGCAGCCCGTGGGCAAAGGTCTGCAGGCCGCGTCCGGGTGCCGGGGCATAGTGGTCGAGCGCGACCGAAATCTGGGCCGACGTGCCAAGCGACAGGAAGCCCTCGCCGGGCCGCACCAGCCCGAGGCCGATCGCGCCGGCCGCACCGTCGCCCGCGCCGCCGGCGACGAGAACGCCGCCGGGCGGCGCCGCGATGCCGAACGCTGCGGCGAGCGCGGGCTTCAGCCGCCCTGCCGGGGCGTTGCCTTCCACAATGGCCGGCAGGCGCCGCGGGTCGATGCCTGCCGCCGCAGTCAGCTGCGGTGACCACGCCCGCCGGGCCTGATCGAAAAGCAGCGTGCCGGAGGCATCGCACGGGTCCGTCAGGGCCTCCCCGGTCAGGCGCAGCCGCAGAAGATCCTTGGGTGCCAGCAGATAGCGGGCCTGTGCGAAGCGCGCCGGGTCGCGGGCGGCAAGCCACATCAGCTTCGGCGCCATCAGCCCGGCCGACGGTTTCGCCCCGGCGATGCTCTCCGCCGCAGGCACACGGGCGGCCAGCACGGCGGCTTCCGCCGTTCCGCGTCCGTCGTTCCACAACAGCGCCGGGCGCAGCGCCGTGCCCTCCGGTCCGGCAAGGCAGGCGCCGTGCATCTGCCCGGAAAGGCCGATGGCGCGGATGGCGGCGACAGCCGCCGCATCGGCGCGGCGCAACTGCGCCATCACCGCCAGCAGGGCCTGCCACCAGTCTTCGGGATCCTGCTCGGCCATCCCGGGGCCGGGATGGCGGGTTGTCAGCGCTGCGCCGGCCGCGGCCACAGGCTGCCCGGCGCCATCGGTCAGCACCGCCTTCAAAGCCGAGGTGCCGAGATCGAGGCCCAGATAGCACGCCATGGCGGCGGCCCCGGCGGACCGGCGGCCTCAGTGGGCCATCAGCACCGGCACGGTCATGGCGCGCATCATGTCGGCGGTGGCGCCGCCGAGGATGAACTCCCGCAGGCGGCTGTGGCCGTAGCCGCCCATGACGATGAGATTGGCCGTGCTGTGGGCGGCATGGTCGAGCAGGGTTGTCGCCACGTCGCGCCCCTTGGAGGCGATGCGCTCCACTTCCACCACATGGCCGTGGTGCCGCAGGTGGCGGGCGAGGCTGGCGCCGGCTTCCTCGCCAAGGCCACGGCCGGAATCCACCACCGCCACGCGCACCTTGCCGGCGGCGGCGATAAGCGGCAGCGCCGCGCGCACGGCGCGCGAAGCGGTGAGGCTGCCATCCCAGCCGATCAGAACGGTATCGAGCAGGTAGGGGCCGGCGAAGGCCCGCGGTGTGATCAGAACGGGCGCGCCGGCCTCCAGCAGCAGCGTTTCGATCAGCGCTTCGCGGGCAGGCTCCATGGCATCGGGATCGTCCTGCCCGACGATGGCGATATCGGCAAGGCGGGCGGCAGCGACGAGGCCGCTGTCCTCGCCCTCGATCAGCGAGAAGGTGGCGCTGGAGCCGCTGGCCCCGGTTTCCGCCAGAATGGCCTCGAAAGTCCTGACGGCCGTGCCGGCCCGGCGCTCCGCAACATCGCGGGCCTCGTCGATCATGTCGACCGGCACGGGCCCGCCGACATAGACCGGGCTGACGAAATCCGCCACCGGCGCCAGCCCCGTGACGTGGCCGCCGGACTGGGCCGCCAGCGAGGCGGCGAGCCGGGCGGCGGGCTGCTTGCCGTCGAGATCGATGATGGCAAGGATGTCCTTGACGTTCAGGGGAGCGACACTCATCGCGATTTCCTCAGCGGGGCCGTCCGGCCCGTTGCGCCGGCCGGTATACGAAGCGGCCGCAGTATGCCGCGCTTTCGGGCGGCCGGAGAGCCAAAATGCCGCCCCGGCCCCGATCCGTCGTTGTTTCAACGCATTTTTTCGCCGGCGGCCGGATCAAAACAGGTTGCCCTGATCCTCGTCGCCGTCATGAGAGCGGGGCCGCCGCGGGCGGGTGGCGGGCTGCCGGGCGGGCGGGACGGCCGGCGGCAGTTCCGGCGGCGCGCTGCCGGCGACCAGCGCCGCAAAGCGCCCGTCGCTGACTTCCACCGTCACCGCCGCGCCGGCCACTGCCATGGCAATGCGCGTCACCGGGTGGTCGGCCTCGTTGCGCACAATGGCGAAGCCGCGCCGCAGCACCGCCTTGTGGCTCAGGCTTTCCAGCAGTTTCGAGGCCCCGGCCAGCCGGGCTTCGGCGCGCTGCAGCGCGCCGGCATGGGCGCGCACCAGACGGGCCGAGACATCGCCGAGCCGGCGGCGGCGCTCTTCCTCGGCGCGCCGCAGGCGGGCCGGATCGAGCCGGCGGGAGAGGCGGCCGAGTTCGGCGCGCCGCAGGATGACAAGGCGCACAAGGCCGCCGGCGGTGCGCGCGGCATCCTGCGCCAGCCGCGCGCGGTGCTGGGCCAGCACCCGGTGCAGGCCCGCCGGAGAGAGCCGTGCCGCGGTGCGCTCCAGCCGGCCGCGCAGGCTCTGACGGGTCAGTTCCAGCCCGTGGCCGAGGCGGGCGGAGGCAAGCTGCAGGCGCTCTGCCCGCAACATCACCGCCCGCCGCAGGCCGGCGGGCGAGAGGCGGGCCGCGGTGCGCTCGAAGCGGCTGCGCAGGTTCTGGCGGTTGCGTTCCAGCGCGTGGCCGAGCCGCGCGGTGGCAAGATCGAAGCGCTGGCGGGCGGGCGCCGTCAGGTCGCGCGGCTGCGGCAGCCCGCGGGCGGCGGCGCGCAGGGCGGTGCGGCGCGCTTCCACCAGCCGGGCCGCGGCACCGGTAAGGCGGCGTCCGGCACCGCCCACCGCCTCGATCAGTTCCGCCCGCACCGGCACGGCCATTTCCGCCGCGCCTGTCGGCGTGGGGGCGCGGCGGTCTGCGGCATGGTCGATCAGCGTCCAGTCCGTTTCATGGCCGATGGCGGCGATGAGCGGAATCGCCGACCGGGCGGCGGCCCGCACCACGTTCTCTTCGTTGAAGCTCCACAGGTCTTCCAGCGAGCCGCCCCCGCGCGCCACGATGAGAAGATCGGGCCGCGGCACCGGGCCGCCGGGCGCCAGCGCATTGAAACCGTCGATGGCGGCCGTCACCTCTGCGGCCGCGGTTTCGCCCTGCACCCGCACCGGCCAGACGACGACGTGCACCGGAAAGCGATCCGAAAGGCGGTGCAGGATATCGCGGATCACCGCGCCGGTGGGTGAGGTGACGACGCCCACTACACGCGGCAGAAAGGGCAGCGACCGCTTGCGGCCCTCATCGAACAGGCCCTCGGCGGCCAGCCGCCGGCGGCGATCCTCCAGCAGCGCCATCAGTGCGCCGATGCCGGCCGGCTCCAGCGCCTCGATCACGATCTGGTACTTGGACCCGCCGGGAAAGGTGGTGAGGCGGCCGGTGGCGATCACTTCCATGCCCTCTTCCGGGCGGAAGCGCAGGCGCTGGAAGGTGGCCCGCCACACCACGGCTTCGATGCGGGCCTTGTCGTCCTTCAGGGAGAAATAGGCGTGGCCGGACGAATGCGGCCCGCGATAGCCGGAAATCTCCCCGCGCACGCGCACGTGGCCGAACGCATCCTCCAGCGTGCGCTTCACCGAGAAGGCGATTTCGGAAACGGTGAATTCGCCGATGTTGCCCTGAGGCCGGGCTGCGCCCGCGCCGGCCGCTGCTGCAGGATCGTCGGTCATCGTGCGTCTGTCCCGAAGCGTCTGTCTCGGTGTGCCGGTCCCGGTGCGCCGCTCTTGCGGAGCCTGTTTCCAGGCCCCTGTCTCCACGCCCCTGCGGCGCGGAGGGCGATTCCTCCGGTCTGTCTTGCCCGCCACTGTGCCAGCCTGCGGGCCGCCCGGCCAGAGGGGGTGCCAGAGAGGAGGGAGCCAGAGAGGAGAGGGGCGGGCCGGCCCGCTTCCCGTCCCGGCGGTTCAGGGCCGGGGCGGCTGGCCGGCAGGCTCGCGTCCCTCATCCGGGGGCGGGGGGCCGTCTTCGGGCGGCGGGAAGGGGGCATCGTCTCTGCGGCCGGTGCCGATGCGCGCCCGCACATCCGCCGGCAGCGTCTTCAGCACGTCGATAACCGTCTGCTGGCCGCGGGTGATCAGCGCCTCGGCCTTCTCGCGCTCGACCATGAAACCATGCGAAACGCGGTCGACGTCGAGCGGATCGGCCCGCATGGCGGCAAACGTCTCCTGCCGGGCGGCCTTCATGGCGCCGATGGCCGCGCCGATCTCGCCGCGGTCGGCACCGGCAGCCTTCCGCAGGGCGGCGCGCATTTCCGGCGGAAAAGCCCGCATCATGCCGCCGAAGGCCTCCATCGGCCCGTTGTGCACCGGCGCGCGGGTCCATGTCGTGGCCAGATAGCCGGCCGCCGTGAAATTGAGCGCCAGCGACACGCCCAGCGCGGCGAGCAGGGCGACAGCGGCCCGGGTGCGGATGATCATGACAGGTCTCCGGGATCGAACCCGAGCACGAGAATGGCCACCTCCGGCCCGGCTTCCGTGCCATCGCTGCCCGCGGGGCCGGGGATCAGCAGCCCGAGACCCACGCCCAGCACGGCGCACAGCAGCAGCGACCACACGCCCGCAACCGCGAGACGGCGGCTGAAGCCGAGCCTCAGCTGGCGTTCGCGGTGCGGCTTTGCCCCGTGCAGGCCGCTGACGATGCGCCCGACGAGAGCGGCATCGAGCGGCTGCGGCGCGGCGATGGCGGCCAGCGTTTCTTCAAGCGCGCCGGCGCGCTCCAGCGCGCGCTGCGCGGAGGGGCTGGCGGCCAGCGTGGTACGGATCGGTTCGCGCGCCTCATCCGGCCATCCCGCCGGATCGGCGCCGTAGCAATCGAGAAAATCCATGAAGGCCGACTGAGTCATGACCGGCGCGGATGCCTTCCGCGGCATGGTTGCGGCGGCCGGGCCGTTGCCCGATTGTCTGTTCGCAGTCATCGGCTTTCCCCCTCACGCCGGGCGAGGTTTTGTCGCAGAGTGCGGCGGGCCCGCACCAGCAGCTGTTCGGCAGCCCCGATGGAAACCCCGAGGCTGGCCGCGATATCCGCCGTTGTCTGGTTGCCGCCGGCGGCAATCAGGATTGCCGCCCGCTGGCGCGGCGGCAGGGCGCGGATATCGCCGAGCACGGCGGCTAGCCGGTTGCGGCCCGCCAGCGCTTCATCGGCCGCAATCGCCGGGTCGGCCGCATCGGTGGCATCCTCCAGCCCGACGAAACGGCGTATCCGCCGCCGCCGCTCCAGATCGATACAGCGATTGACGGCGATTCGCGTGATCCAGCTTGCCACCTTCACGCCGCGTGCTTCAAAGCGGGCGGCGGTGCGCCACACGGTCCACATGGTGTCCTGCACCACGTCGTCGGCATCGCCGGCCGCGGCGCTGTAGCCGCCGGCCAGCGCCCGGAGCCGCGGGCCATGGCGCATCAGCAGCGCGCGCAGCGCACGCTCGTTGCCCGCCGCCACCGCGCGGATCAGCGGCAAATCGGGATCGGCGACCCCGGCTTCGCTCCCGGCGCCGTGGTCGGGGATTTCCGCGCCGGCATCGTCGTCAGCGGCATTATCGGGGGCGGGCGCCTGCATCTTGCGGTCGTGATCTGTCATCGTCTGCGGCCACCAAACTGCCTCGCCGGCCCGTTCTCCCGTTCCGACGCACGCGGCAACGGGTACGTCCGCCTTTAACGCCATTGTGGATCCGCTTGTTGGCCACAAAGCAGCAAGCGAGAGGCCGCAAACCGGTTCACCGATGATTTGTCTGCCCATACTCACCAGTCCTGCCACCAGTCCCGCGCCCCTCAGTCCTCCGCCCGTCGGCTCTCGGCCCCATGCCGGTCTTGCCCATGCCGGTCTGCCCATACCTGTGAATGCCTGTGCCTGTCTGCCGGCATCTGTTCTGGCTGTGCCGTCCGCCCCCTGACCATCCGCCTCATACCGTTCTGCACTGCGCGCGGCCCCGGCTCAGGTTCCGGCCCGGCCCGGATTCCGACACCTGCTGGACGGCTCCCCGGCTGCTGG
Organism: Pseudoxanthobacter sp.; assembly: GCF_036822375.1. Taxonomy (NCBI): domain Bacteria; kingdom Pseudomonadati; phylum Pseudomonadota; class Alphaproteobacteria; order Hyphomicrobiales; family Segnochrobactraceae; genus Pseudoxanthobacter; species Pseudoxanthobacter sp. Next base: position 17,610 of record NZ_DAISHT010000064.1, read on the forward strand.
CCCGCAGACCATCGGCCCTCTTCCGGCACCCGGTCCGCCCCGTGACCGGCGCCGCGCCGCGTTGCTTCCCGGCTCAACCCGACCGCTACCCTCTGCCGGCGCACCCTGTCGGTATCCGTCCTGGCAGAAACGCCGGTGCCACCCCGCGCCTACGCGGCCATCGCCACATTTGCGCTCCCGTGGCACAACAGCACCGGGTGCCGCTGCCCCTTCCCCCCGCTTTCCCCAGTTCTGCGATGCGCACAGATTGCAGAACCCGTCGCAATCCGCTAAGAGAGCCCCATAACAGCCGCGAAACTGAAATCGCGACCGGTCAGCACCCGTAGCTCAGCTGGATAGAGCGTTGCCCTCCGAAGGCAAA
>NZ_DAISHT010000065.1:0-17780 GCF_036822375.1 Pseudoxanthobacter sp.
TGCCGCTGCTCATTCCCTTCAACGTGGTGGGCATGATCTGGCAGGTGTTCGCCCGCCCGGACATCGGCCTCATGGGCGCCGCCATCGAGATGCTCGGCATTCCGTTCAACTATGGCGGCAGTGTCGTGGCCGCGTGGTTCACGCTGGTCGTCATGGACGTGTGGCACTGGACCCCGCTGGTGGCGCTGCTCGCCTTCGCCGGGCTGCGCTCCATCCCCGATGCCTATTATCAGGCGGCCCGCATCGACGGCGCCAGCCGGGTGGCGGTGTTCCGCTACATCGAACTGCCCAAGATGCAGGGCGTTCTGACCATCGCCCTGCTGCTGCGCTTCATGGACTCGTTCATGATCTACACCGAGCCGATGGTCGTCACCGGCGGCGGCCCCGGATCCTCCACGACGTTCCTTTCCATCAATCTCGTCAAAATGGCTGTCGGGCAGTTCGACCTCGGCCCGGCCGCCGCTTTCTCTCTGCTCTACTTCCTCGTCATCCTTCTGTTCTCGTACATCTTCTATACCATCCTGCAGCAGGTGAGCAGCCGATGAGCGACACGATCCTTCGCGCGGTCACCGTGCCCGACCGCCCTGCCCCGTCCGGTGCGCCGCCGGCCGCCATCGTCCACGCCCGTCCGGCCCGCCGCCGGGAGGCCGCCGGCCGCCGCTCCGCGGTGGTGCTCGCCGCCTACATCGTGTTCGGCCTGCTGCCGATCTACTGGCTGGTGCGCATGTCGTTCATGCGCACCACCGACATCCTCGCCGACTTCGCGTTCCTGCCGGTCAACCCGACGCTCGACAATTACCGGATCATCTTCACCGATCCGAACTGGTACATGGCCTACTGGAATTCCATAGTGTTCGTGTTTCTCAACACGGTCATCTCGCTCTCGGTGGCGCTGCCGGCGGCCTATGCGTTCTCACGCTATCGCTTCATCGGCGACAAGCATGTTTTCTTCTGGCTGTTTACAAACCGCATGGCGCCGCCGGCCGTGTTCCTGCTGCCGTTCTTCCAGCTCTATTCCACCTTCGGGCTGATCGACACCCATCTGGCGGTGGCACTGGCGCACTGCCTGTTCAACGTGCCGCTGGCGGTGTGGATCCTTGAGGGCTTCATGTCCGGCGTGCCGCGCGAGATCGACGAGACGGCCTATATCGACGGCTACTCGTTCCCGCGCTTCTTCACCACGGTGTTCATACCGCTCATCGGCTCGGGCATCGGCGTGACCGCGTTCTTCTGCTTCATGTTCTCGTGGATCGAACTGCTGATCGCCCGCACCCTGACCTCGGTGGAAGCCAAGCCGATCGTGGTGGCGATGACGCGCACGGTTTCCGCCTCCGGGCTCGACTGGGGCCTGCTGGCGGCAGCCGGAACGCTCACCATCGTGCCGGGCGTGCTCGTGATCTGGTTCGTGCGCAACTACATCGCCAAGGGCTTCGCTCTGGGCCGGGTGTGAGGAGAAAGTACCATGACACTCGACCTTGAATGGATGGCCTGGACGGTTCCGACCGCCGCCTTCTTCGCCGCGATCGCCGCCTGCCTGATGTGCCTGACGGTGATGCAGGTGGTCTCGCCTTCCATTCCGCGGCGCGGCCTGCTGCCGATGGTGACCACCCGCGGCGACCGCTTCTTCATCGCGCTGCTGGTCGCCGCCTTCCTGCAGATCGGCTGGCTGGTGATGACCGACCCGGAAAGCGGCCTTTGGGTGCCGCTGATTGCCGCCATCGCCGCCGGGCTTGCGATCCTGCGCTGGGGCTGAGCGCCCCGGCCGTCTGCCTTCGTCCCTATCCCCGCGCGAGGGTGAACACACCCCGCGCCGAGAGCCGGCCGGCCGCCACAGCCGGCCGAACGAGACCGCGCGCGCCGTTTCCTGACCGGCCGCAGCGGAAAAAACAAAGCACGTTCAGGGAGGAAACACCCCAATGGCTTTCCGTTTGCACGCCCGGCGCAGGGCCCTGCCGGCATCCCGCTTCAAGAGCCTGCTCTGCGGCGGCGTCGCCGGGCTCATGCTCGCCGGTCCTCTCGCCGCCCCCGTCCTGCTCGCCCCCCTGCCCGCGCTCGCCGAAACGGACGTCAAGGCCGTGGCGCAGAAGTGGGTCGACAGCGAATTCCAGCCTTCCACGCTCTCCAAAGACGAGCAGATGACGGAGATGGAATGGTTCGCGGAAGCCGCAAAGCCGTTCCGCGGTATGCAGATCAATGTGGTGTCGGAGATCATGCCGACCCATCAGTATGAATCGACCGTCCTTGCCAAGGCGTTCGAGGAAATCACCGGCATCAAGGTCAAGCACGACCTGCTGCAGGAAGGCGACGTGATCGAAAAGCTGCAGACGCAGCTTCAGTCGGGCCAGAACGTCTATGACGCCTATGTCAACGATTCCGACCTGATCGGCACGCACTTTCGCTACGGCTTCGTCGACAACCTGACCGACTGGATGGCCGGCCCCGGCAAAGAGGTGACGCTGCCGACCCTCGACCTGCCCGACTTCATGGGCCTCAGCTTCGTCACCGCGCCGGACGGCAAGATCTACCAGCTTCCCGACCAGCAGTTCGCAAACCTCTACTGGTTCCGGGCCGACTGGTTCGAGCGGCCCGACCTGCGGCAGAAGTTCAAGGAGAAATACGGCTACGAGCTCGGCGTGCCGGTCAACTGGTCGGCCTATGAGGACATTGCCAACTTCTTCACCAACGACGTGAAGGAGATCGACGGCAAGCGCATCTACGGCCACATGGATTATGGCAAGAAAGACCCCTCGCTCGGCTGGCGTTACACTGATGCGTGGTTCTCGATGGCCGGCTCCGGCGATCGCGGGCTGCCCAACGGCAAGCCGGTGGACGAGTGGGGCATCCGCATGGTCGGCTGCAACCCGGTCGGCTCGATGGTGGAGCGCGGCGGCGATCTGAACGGCCCGGCCGCCGTCTATGGCCTGACCAAGTCCATCGAATGGCTGAAGGACTATGCCCCGGCCGAAGCGCAGGGCATGACCTTCTACGAGGCGACGCCGTTCCCCAGCCAGGGTTCGATCGCCCAGCAGGCGTTCTGGTACACCGCCTTCATCGCCGATTACGGCAAGGCCGGGCTGCCGGTGGTGGATGCCGACGGCCTGCCGAAATGGCGCGTGGCCCCCTCGCCCCACGGCGCTTACTGGAAGACCGGCATGAAGCTCGGCTACCAGGACACGGGTTCGTGGCTGCTGCTGAAGTCGGTCGCCGACGACCGCAAGAAGGCGGCATGGCTCTATGCCCAGTTCGTGGTGGCCAAGACCACCTCGCTGAAGAAGACGCTGGTCGGCCTGACGCCGATCCGCAATTCCGACGTCAACTCGCAGGCCATGACCGATGTCGCCCCGAAGCTCGGCGGTCTGGTGGAGTTCTATCGCTCGCCCGCCAAGGTGGCGTGGACGCCGACCGGCGTGAACGTGCCGGATTATCCGAAGATGTCGCAGCTTTGGTGGCAGTACATCTCGCAGGCCATCAGCGGCGAGAAGTCGGTGCAGGATGCCCTGACCGGACTGGCCGAAGCGCAGGACAAGGTGATGGAGCGCATCGAGCGGTCCGGCGCGCAGGGGGCCTGCGGCCCGCGCATCGGCAAGAAGCAGCCGGCCGAATACTGGTACGAACAGGCGATCAAGGACGGCAACCTTGCCCCGCAGCGCAAGCTCGCCAACGAAGACCAGAAGCCCCAGACCGTCGTCTATTCCGACCTTCTGGAGGCGTGGAAGTCCGGCAAGGTGCTGCCCGACTACGTGAAGGAAGAGTGACGGCCGGCGGGTCTGCGTGACCCGCCCTCCCCGCCCCGCCCGCCTTCGTCAGACCCCGCTCTGCAACCCGCCCTGCCGCCCGCGCGCCCCGCGGCCGGCGGCAGGGCTTCCTTTGACCAGAATGCCGGCCCGCCCGGCCCGGAGATGAGAGCCATGCCCCACGTTGGAGATCTGCTTGCCGAGATGCTGCTGCGCTACGGCGTCGAATATGTGTTCGGTATGCCCGGCGGGCAGACCACGGCGCTGCACGACGGCATAGCCCACCGCGCGCCGAAGATTCAGCACATTCTGGTGCGCGACGAGCGCAGCGGGCCCTACGCCGCCGATGCCTACGCGCGCCTCACCGGCAAGCCGGGCGTGTGCGACGTTACCGTCGGTCCCGGCACGACGAAACTGCCGGATGGCCTCGTGGAGGCTCTGAACGCCTCCATTCCCATGATCGCCCTCGTCGGCGAACTGCCGCTGGACTGGACCTCGCTGCGCGCCAAGGGCGTCGCCTCGCAGGGCATGGACCAGCAATCCTTCCTCGCGCCCATCACCAAGGCGACGTTCATGGTGCCGAGCGTGGCCGCGCTGCCGGATCTGGTGCGCGCGGCCTTCCGCATCGCCACCGCGCCGCGGCCGGGGCCGGTCGCCCTCATCATTCCCCATGACGTGATGGACGCGGAATGGGATGGCGATGTCTCGAAGATCCTCATCGACGACCGCACCATCCGCGCGCCCTCGGTGCGCTACGAGCCCCCGGCCGCCGACCTCGATGCCGCCGCAGCCCTGTGGCGCAAGGCAAAGCGGCCGATGGTGGTGGCCGGCGGCGGTGTCCACGGCTCGGATGCGGCCACGGCCGTGACCGCGCTCATGGATCGCATCCAGCCGCTGCTGGTCACCAGCCTGTCGGGCAAGGGCTCGGTGCCGGAGGACCGGGCCTACACCGCCGGCGTGCTGAACCCGCTCGGCTCGGCCGCCGCCATCGAGCTGTCGCGCGAGGCCGACCTCGTCGTCTGGCTCGGCTCCAAGGCAAGCCAGAACACCGCCATGAACTGGACGCTGCCGACCCCCGAGCAGGCGACCATCACCATCGACAGCGATCCGCTGGAACATGGCCGCACCTTCCGCCCCACGGTGGCGCTGTGCGGCGATATCCGTCTGACGGTGGAGGCCCTCGCCGGCCGGCTGGCCGACGTGAAACCGCAGGCGGCGTGGCTGGAGCGGGTGGCAGCGGCCAAGGCCGTGCAGGAAGCCCGCATCGCCGCGGAGGTCGCCTCCGATCAGGTGCCGATCCTGCCGCAGCGGGTGATGGCCGGCGTCGCGAAGCGCCTGACCGGCGACGACGTGGTGATTTCCGATGCCTCGTGGTCGGCCGGCTGGATCGCCTCCTACATTCCGGCGAAGGTTCCGGGGCGCCGCTTCCTCTATGCGCGCGGACAGGGCGGCCTCGGCTATGCCATTCCGGCCGCCCTCGGGGCCGGCGTGCTGCAGCGCGACAAGGGCGCCCGCGTGGTCACGGTTTCCGGCGACGGCGGTCACTCCTACGCCATCGGCGAGGCGGCGAGCCTTGCCCAGCAGGGGCTGCCGGTCATCAACATCGTGCTCAATAACGGCACGCTGGGCTGGCTGCAGATGTGGCAGGAACTGTTCTTCACCAACCTGCGCCAGTCGGTCGATCTCGCCTTTGCCGGCAAGCCGGACTATGCCGCAGCCGCCAACGCCATGGGCCTCAGGGGCATTCAGGTGCGCCGGCCGGAGGATATCGACGCGGCCCTCGACGAAGCCTTCGCCTATGAGGGCCCCTCGGTGGTGGAAGTGCTGATCGACCCGCGCGCAACGCCCATCCACTCGTTCCGCCGCCGTCTGGCCGAACCCGGCCGCAAGCCGGTGCGGCCGGGCACCGTCTATGAACTGCGGGCATGGAAGATCTCGCCCGATCTCGCCGGCGACGAACCGCCGGCGCCGGGCAGCAGGAGCACCCGCAAGACGACCTCCAAAACGCCGCCGGTGCCCGAACCGGCCAAATAGGCGCTCCCGCCCGGCCGGTCTCTCCCGCCGCGGACGGCGAAAGCCGTCTTCTCCCGCGCGGCCCTGCCCCCGCCCGCCGTCCGACGGCCGGCGGGGGCCTTGTCGTCTTCGCCGGCATTCTCTGCTATGGCATTGCCAGAACAACAAGAACGGATACGACCGTCATGACGGCCAGCCGCCACATCCTCGCCATCGATCAGGGCACCACGTCGTCGCGGTCGCTGGTGTTCGCGCCCGATCTCACGGTCGTGGCCAGCGCCAGCGAGGAACTGCCGCAGCACTACCCGGCGGCCGGTCAGGTGGAGCAGGAGGCGGGCGATATCTGGCGCACCGCCCTTGCCACCGCGCGCGCGGCGCTGAAGGCGGCCGGGCTCCACGGCCGCGACATCGCCGCCCTCGGCATCGCCAACCAGCGCGAGACCACGCTGATCTGGGACCGGCGCACGGGGGTGCCGATCCACCGCGCCATCGTCTGGCAGGATCGCCGCGCCGCCCCGCTGTGCAGCCGGCTTGAGGCCGGGGGCCATGGGCCGATGGTGCGCGCCCGCACCGGGCTGGTTCTCGATGCCTATTTCTCCGCCCCCAAGATCGCCTGGCTGCTGGAAAACGTGCCCGGCGCGCGGCGGCGCGCGCACGACGGCGACCTTGCCTTCGGCACCGTCGACAGCTGGCTGGTGTGGCAGCTGACCGGCGGCCGGGTGCATGTGACGGACGCCACCAACGCCGCCCGCACGCTGCTGTTCGACATTCACCGCGGCGACTGGGACGACGACCTGCTGGCACTGTTCGGCATTCCCCGCGCGCTGATGCCGGCGGTCAAAGACAGCGCCGCCGAGTTCGGCCTGACCGATCCGGCGCTGTTCGGCGCGCCGGTGCCGATCCGCGGCATTGCCGGCGATCAGCAGGCGGCGATGGTCGGGCAGGCCTGCTTCGGGCCCGGCATGGTCAAGGCCACTTATGGCACCGGCTGCTTTGCCCTGCTGCATACCGGCGGCCATGTGGTGCGCTCGCAGCACCGGCTGCTTTCAACCGTTGCCCTGCAACTGGGCGGGCAGCGGACTTATGCGCTGGAAGGCGCGATCTTCGTTGCCGGCGCCGCCGTGCAGTGGCTGCGCGACGGGCTGGGGCTGATCGCCTCGGCGGCGGAAACCGGCGCCCTTGCGGCGGCCGCCGACCCGGCGCAGGAGGTCATTCTGGTGCCGGCCTTCGTCGGCCTGCCGGCACCGCACTGGAACCCGGACGTGCGCGGGGCGCTGTTCGGGCTCACCCGCGGCACCGGGCGGGCGGAAATCGCCCGCGCGGCTCTGGAGAGCGTCTGCTTCCAGACCGCCGACCTGATGGAAGCCATGCGCGCCGACTGGGCGCACGAGGGCGGCGCAGAGACCATCCTGCGGGTGGACGGCGGCATGTCGGCATCCGATTTCACCATGCAGCGGCTGGCCGATTTTCTCGACGCCCCGGTCGACCGGCCGACGCAGATGGAAACCACCGTGCTGGGCGCCGCCTATCTCGCCGGACTGCAGGCCGGCCTGCTGCCGGACCCGGCGGGCTTTGCGCAGGCGTGGCGGCGCGAGCGGCGGTTCGTGCCTGAGATGGCGGCGGGCGAGCGCCACCGGCGGCTCGCCGGCTGGCGCGCCGCGGTGGGCCGCCTCGTCCACACGCCCTGACCGCTCAGGCCGGAAGCCGGCCGCCGCCCATGCGCAGCGCCACCTCTTCCTCCTCGCGGTCGTCGCCGGCTGAAAAGCCGGCCACCCGCTCGCGCCGGCGCATGCGGCGGGCGTGAAGCAGCATCTGCGCCGCCCAGCGGTGCACGTTGCGCTGGCGCACCTGCTCGCGCATCAGCCGCATGCGTTCGCTCTGCTCGGCCGGCGGCATGGAAAGCGCGGCCGCCATGGCCTCCGCCATGCCGTGGGCATCGAACGGATTGACCAGCACCGCCTCGTTCAGCTCGCGCGAGGCGCCGGCGAACGACGACAGGATCAGCACGCCCTGCCCGTCGTCGCGCGCCGCCACGAACTCCTTGGCCACAAGGTTCATGCCGTCGTGCAGGCTTGAGACCACGCACAGGTCGGCCGCCCGGAACAGCTCGCAGACCTCCGACTGGTCGTGATGGCGGATGACGAGATGGATGGGCTGCCAGCCGTCGCGGCCGTGGCGGGCGTTGATGTCGGCGGCAAGCGCGGTCGCCTCCTCCTGCAGGGCGTGGTAGGCGGCAAGCCGGGAGCGCGTCGGCGCCGCCGCCTGTATGAACGCGAACCGGCCGGCCCATTCGGGGTGACAGCTCATCAGGTCGTCGACCGCGTGCATGCGGTCGAGAATGCCCTTGGTGTAATCGAACCGCTCGATGCCCACCGCAAGGCGGATATCCGGGGCAAGACCCAGCCGCGCGCGCACCGCCGCCCGGCATTCCGCCACCGGGGCCTGACCGGCCAGCGCCGCCGGCGGCCATTCGATGGAGATCGGATAGGGGCGGATCAGCGTTTCATGGCCGCCGAGCGTGACCGAGCCCATCTCGCGGTCGATACGGCTTTCCATGAAGCGGTCGCCGGCTTCCAGAAAGTTGTTGCAGTGGGACCGGGTGTGAAAGCCGAGAATGGTGGAGCCGAGCAGCCCGTCGATGATCTCCTCGCGCCAGGGACAGATGCCGAAGGTCTCGGCATTGGGCCAGGGGATGTGCCAGAAGGTGACGATCGTGGCCTTCGGCAACCGCTCGCGGATCATGCGCGGCGCCAGCGCGAAGTGATAGTCCTGCACCAGCACGATCGGGTCTTCGGTGGTGGCCTCGGCGGCCACGATGTCGGCAAAGCGGGCGTTGACGGCCTTGTATTGCAGCCAGTCCTGCTCGCGGAAGGTGGGGCGCACGAAAGCGATGTGGCACAGCGGCCAGAGCGCCTCGTTGGCGACGCCGTAATAATAGCCCTCGATCTCCTCGTCGGAGAGCCAGACGCGGCGCAGGGTATAGTCCGGCCGCTCGGGCGGCACGCCGATGTGGTCGCCGGCATCCACCGTGGCGGCATCGGCCGTGCCGGTGCCGTGGGCAATCCACGTTCCCCCGCAGGCGCGCATCACCGGTTCGAGCGCAGAGACGAGGCCGCTCGCCGGCCGCTGCAGCACGATGCGCCCTTCGGCATCGTAATTGTGGATGTAGGGTTCGCGGTTGGAAACGACCATCATTTCCACCCCCGGCAACTCCTCCGTCATCAGCTGGCGCAGGGTGCGGGGCGACCATTCGACATAGATGCCGTCCGTGAATTTCCGTTCACCGCGCAGTTCGTGCATCATGGACTGAAACTCCCGGGCAAGAGGTGAGGCCGGCGCCGGCGGCAGGGCGGGCGACGCGGGGCGACGCCGGCGAAAGCCGCGGGTGACAACGGCGGTGACGGCAAGCGCCACGAGGCCGAAGCCGGCAAAGGCCGAAACCAGCGCCAGCAGGGTGTAAAGCCGCGCGCGGGCGGCCCGTTCATCGAGAAAGCTGAGGTCGTGCACCACCAGCAGGCGCGCCCCGTCCGCCGCCGGCGGCAGCGCGAAGGCGGTGACGTGCAGTCGCCGCGCGCCGTCGGGCACAATGCGGACATTGCTTTTGGCCGGCGTGCAGGCCACGGCCGCCGGAAAGGCGGGGCTCGCCGCACGCAGGGTGCCGCCGGCACCGCACAGCGCGATGCCGACGAGGCGCTCGTCGCCGGCAAAGCGGGCCAGCAGCGGGGCCGGATCGCCGCCCTGCTCCAGCGCCCCGGCCACCGGCTCGGCCAGCGAGCGGAACACCAGACCGGCCCGCAGTTCGGTATCCTGCCGCGACCAGCCCTCCACCAGCAGATAGGCCAGCGGGCTCAGCGCCAGAAACAGCACCCCGGCCACCGCCGCGGCCAGCGCCCCCCACTGCACGACGCGCAGCCGCAGGAACCGCCCGACGAGCCGGCCGACGCCGGCGCCGCCCGGCGGGCCGGCTGTGCGCCTCACGAGGCGCGCTCCCAGCCGCGCGACAGTCGCATCGCCACCACAATGAGGCCGGCCATGGAATAGGTCTGGGGAAAGTTGCCCCACAGCGCGCCGGTCACGGGGTCGATATCTTCCGAATAGAGCCCGACGTGGTTGCGCAGCCGCAGGAGCTTGCCGAACAGCGCCCGCGCCTCTTCCACCCGGCCGATGGCGGCCAGCGCATCGACATACCAGAAGGTGCAGATGGTGAAGGCCACTTCCGGCACCCCGAAATCGTCCGGGGCGAGATAGCGGCGCAGATGACCGCGATAGGACAGCCGCTCGCCGAGATGCTCGACGGTCGCCACGAAGCGCGGATCGGCCGGCTCCACGATGCCGAGTTCGTGCAGGAGCAGCACGCTGGCGTCGATTTCCGCACCGTCGAGGCTGCCGGCGAACGCACCGATCTCCGGGTTCCACGCGCGGGCGAGGATGATGTCGCGCAGGCTGTCGGCCGCCGCACGCCAGTAGATGGCGCGCGCCTCCAGCCCGAGCAGGACGGCGATGCGGGCCAGCCGGTCGCAGGCCACCCAGCACATGGCCGCGGAGTGGGTGTGGATGTGGGCCCGGCCGCGATATTCCCAGATGCCGGCATCGGGCGAGAGCGCGACGGCGCGGGCGCGCTCGCCCAGCCGCTCCAGCAGCGCAAACAGCGCCGCATCGCCCTTGTCCGGCAGCCGTTCATCCCAGAACATCTGCCAGGCCGCGAGGATGACGCTGCCGTAAACGTCGTGCTGCACCTGTTCGCCGGCCGCATTGCCGATGCGCACCGGCCGGTGCCCCCGATAGCCGGCCAGGCTGCCGGCCACCCACTCATCCAGCGGCTGTTCCGGCACCACGGCATAGACCGGCCGGATCGGCCCGCCGCCCTCAAGGGCGATGACATTCGTCACATAGTCGATGAAATGCTCCATGGTCCGCGTGGCGCCGACGCGGTTCAGGGCATGGACCGTGAAGAAGGCATCGCGCAGCCAGCAGAAGCGATAGTCCCAGTTGCGCTCGCTGCCGTTCGATTCCGGAATGGAGGTGGTCAGCGCCGCCACGATGCCGCCGGTCTCCTCCACCGCGCAGAGCTGCAGCGTGATGGCGGCGCGGATCACTTCCTTCTGCCATTCGTAGGGCAGGTTCAGCGAGCGCACCCAATCCAGCCACCAGCCCCGGGTGCCGGCCAGAAAGCGCTTGCCGACCTCGGCCGGGGCATCCGGCAGCGTCTCGTTGGTGTGCAGGATGAATGTCAGCGGCCGGGTCAGCACAAAGGCGTTCTCGCCGGCGATATAGGCCACCGGCGCATCGGTGGTGAGGCGCACCGTGGTGCCCTCCGCCCCCCAGCGCAGGTGGTTGGAGCCGAGGATGGGCGGCGGCATCGCACCACCGTAGCCGGCGCGCGGCCGCACCCGCACGCGGATGCGGCAGGTGCCGGAAAGCGGCTCCACCCGGCGCACGATCATCGACGGACGGTGGATGCGGCCGTTCTGCGTCAGACGCGGGGCAAAGTCGGTGATCGCCATGGAGGCACTGCCGTCGGCGGCGGTCGCCACCGTGCGCACGATGGCGGTGTTGCGGACATAGTCCTGCGCGAACGTCGCCGGCCCGGCGAATTCGATGGCGAAGAACCCGCTGTCCGGCTCGTCGCCGTCCGTCAGCGCACAGAACACCGGATCGCCGTCGAGCCGCGGCCAGCACGCCCACACGATGGTGGCGGAGCGGTCGACGAGGGCGGCGATGTGGGAATTGCCGATCACGGCAAGGTTGAGATCCGGGGGCACGATCATCGCGTCGCCTCCCCGATCAGGGCCGCCAGCCAGCCGCGCACCGCCGCCGGACCGGAGAAATCGGCCGCGGCCGCGGAAAAATGCTCCCCCGCCACCTGCAGCCCGAAGCCGCCCATGGCACGGGCCGCAGCCAGCGCGGTCTCGTCGGAAACGTCGTCGCCGATCATCACCGGACGGCGGCCGGCAAACACCGGCAGCGCTGCCAGTGCGCGCAGGGCTTCGCCCTTGGAAACCGCGCGGGGCACGATCTCGAACACCTTGCGGCCGCGGCACAGCACCAGATGGTCGGGGCCGCTGGCCAGAATGGCCTCAAGGCCGGCTTCCACCGCACTCTCGCGCGCCGGATCGGCACGGTAGTGCACGGCAATCGCCGCCCCCTTCAGCTCCACCTGCAGCGCCGGATGCCCGGCCGCAAAGGCGCGGACCGCCGCAAGAACGCCGTCGTCGATAACATCCCCGCCGATACCCGCGCCGGCCGGCCGCGCCACGCCGAGACCGCGGCCGGGGCGGATTTCCGCGCCGTGGACACCGGCCGCGACGGGCCGGAACGGGGTCAGGAACCCGTCGAGCTCGCGGATCGGACGGCCGGTGACGAAAGCAAGGGCGCCGCCGAGCGCCGCCTCCAGCTGCATCAGCAGCCCGGCCAGCTCTGCCGGCACATGCACCCCGTCCGGGGTGGCGGCAATATCGACCAGCGTACCGTCGAAATCGAGGAAAAGCGCGAGGGGATCGCCGGCCGCAAGGGCAGCAAGGGCCGCTGCAGGAGCAGCGGCAAGGGGCGCGGCGGCAGGGATGGCGGCAAATGTGCCGGCAACGGTGCCGGCAAGCGGGCCGGCCGGACCTGCTGCCGGGGCGGCCGCAGGCGTGTCTGCAAGGCTGGTGGACATGCATCCTCTCTCGTTCGGTTCGGGCGAGACCCGACAGCCCGGCAGGGCTGCGGATAACGGGACGGCCGCCGGATGGGCAACGCATGGCAAGGCCGGCGCAGTTCGCACGCCAGCCTCAGTTTTTCCTATCCTCGGAAATGAGACATGATGGTCTTATATCAGAAAGGAGCGCGTTTGTCCTTCCCGAATGACAGGGCTTTACGAACGCCCTTTCTGGCGTCGCTGCCGGCACTCCTGAAGCCGTTGCATTCGCAGCCGCAGGGCGGCGTCACTCTACCTTTGCGCCGGCCGTTCCGCCCGCCTCAGGACTGCCGGCGCTGCGACGAGCCGCGCACCACGAGACGGCCCGACAGCACGATGCGGCGGCGCGCCATGTCCGGCTCCGTCAGCCGCTCGAACAGCAGCGCCATCGCCGCCTGTCCGATCTCGGCCACCGGCTGCTCGATCACCGTCAGGCCGGGGCCGACGAGATCGGTCCAGATCTCGTTGTCGAACCCGGCGACCGCGATGTCGGCCGGCATGGTCAGCCCCAGGCTCTTCAGCGCCTTGACGATACCGAGCAGGATGAGCCCGTTGGAGGCGATCACCGCATCCGGCCGGTCGTGCGCCACCATCAGTTCGTAGAGCGCGCGGCTGGCGGCTTCGGCATCCGGCGCGATGAAGCGGGCGTTGAGCGGCAGGCCGCGGGCAGCCATGGCGGCCGCATAGCCGTCGTGGCGCTCGGCTGCGGTGGAGGACGTGTTGCCGAACAGGCCGGCAATGCGCCGGCAGCCGGCGGCGGCAAGGTGATCGACGAGTTCGGCCGCCGCCGCACCGTTGTCGATGACGACGCAGTCGTGATGGCCGCCGGGGCCGGCGCGGTCGACCAGCACCACGGGAAAATCGAACTCCATGGCCGCGATGCGCTCGGCCGTCGTGCGCGTCGGCGCATAGATCAGGCCGGTGATGCGCTCTTCCTGCATCAGGCGCAGATACATCGCCTCGCGGTCCGGGTTCTCGTCGGTGTTGCACAGGATGACGCGCATCTTCGCCTTGTAGGCGGCATCTTCCACGGCACGGCTGAGGGCGGTGAAGAACGGATTGCGGATATCGGACACCACGAGGCCGATGGTGCGCGAATGCTGCGAGCGCAGCCGCCGCGCCGACAGGTTGGGCCGATAGCCGGTGGCCCGGATCGCCGTCTCCACCTTCTCGCGCAGTTCGGCGCTGACCGGCCCGTCGCCAAGCACCCGCGAAACGGTGGCCGCCGACACGCCGGCCGCCCGCGCGACATCCTTGATTCCGATCGTCATGGCTTCATCCCGGAAATCGTTCTCAGTCCGAACCTGATTACCGACCCGCCGGCCGGCCCGGTGCATGTTTGAAAACTTTCACGAATTCCAGCCTGACGCAAGGGTCTTGCGCAGAATCCGGGGGCAGGCCGCAATTTCTGTTGACGTGCGCATTGAAAACGATTTCACTCGCTCTCAACAAGAACCAAGGGAGGAAGGAAGCCCCCGATGTCCGCGCCGCTTTCGCCGCTCGATGCCCCGCGTCCCGCGCCCCCGGCCTTTCCGCCCGCCGCCGACGCCCTGATTTCTCCCGGTCTGGTGCGCCTCGGCGCCGCCCCCGCCACGCGCGAGGAGGCTATTCGTCAGGCCGGCCAGATGCTGGTCGCCTCCGGCGCCATCGATCCCGGCTATATCGACAGCATGTTGCGGCGCGAGGCGGTGGCGAACACCCACCTCGGCCACGGCATCTCCATTCCCCACGGCATGGTGGAAGACCGCGGCCTCGTGCGGCGCAACGCCCTTGCCATTCTTCAGGTGCCGGGCGGGGTGACGTGGAACCCCGGCCAGACCGCCCGGCTGGTGGTGGCCATCGCCGCCCAGTCCGATGCCCATATCAGCGTGCTGCGCCGCCTGACCCGGCTGATGCAGGACGAAGCCCGGCTGGAGGCGCTGTTCACCACCGCCGATGCCGGCACCGTCATCGCCGCCCTGCTGGACGAAGCCCCCGAGACCCCGGCCGGGGCCCCGGCCGCCGACCTTTCCAGCGCCTTCGAGTGGACGCTCGATTATCCGAACGGGCTGCACGCCCGCCCCGCCTCGCTGTGGGTGGAGGCCGCCCGCCGCGCCGGAGCGCGGCTGCAGGTGCGCGCCGGCGACCGCGTGGCCGACCCGCGCAATCTCGTCTCGCTGCTGCAGCTGGGCGTCCGCGCGGGCGAGCGCCTCGTCGTTTCGGCCGAAGGGCCGGATGCCGGCGCCGCGCTGGAGCAGATGAAGGCCACGCTCACCGCCCTGACCCGGCAGGAAGTGGCCGATGCCGCGCGCGCCGCGGAACGCGCGGTGCGGCCCGTTGCCGGCTGGCAGCCCGTCACCCGGCTGGCCGAGGTGGTGGGCATTGCCGCCAGCCCCGGCCTCGCCATCGGCCCGGTTCACCTGCTGCGTGCGGCGGAAATCGTGGTGCCGGACGAGCCCTGCCCGCTGGCCGAAGGCGGCGACCGGCTGCACGCCGCGCTGACCGCCACCCGCGAGCACCTTGCCAAGCTTGCCGACGACACCGGCCGCCGGCTGGGCGCGGCGGAAGCCGGCATCTTCCGCGCGCAGGCGGAGATTCTGGCCGACACCGATCTCGTCACCCGCACCTGCCAGCTGATGGTCGACGGCCACGGCCCGGCCTTCGCCTGGCACGAAGCGACCGAGGGCATGGCGCGCGGCCTTGAGGCGCTGGGCAACCCGCTGCTCGCCGCCCGCGCAGCGGACCTGCGCGATGTCGGCCAGCGCGTGCTGGCCCGGCTTGCGCCGAACCTCGCCTTCGGCACCCTGAAGGACCTGCCGGACGAGCCGTGCATTCTGATCGCGCGCGACCTGTCGCCCTCCGACACCGCCTCGCTCGACATGGCCCGCATCGCCGGGCTCGTCACCGCGCAGGGCGGGCCGACCTCCCACACCGCCATTCTGGCCCGCACGCTCGGCCTGCCGGCGGCGGTCGCCGCCAGCGATGCCGCACTGGAAATCGCCGACGGCACCCGCGCCGTGCTCGACGGGGCGACCGGCCGGCTCTATCTCGACCCGGCGGAGGAAGATGTCGCCTCGGCCCGCGCCGCCATCGCCTCGGTCGCCGCCCGCCGGGCACGCGAGGCCGAGGAGCGCGCCCTGCCGGCCACCACCACCGACGGCGTGCGGGTGGAAGTGGGCGCCAACGTCAACAATGCCGAGCAGGTCACGGTCGCTCTCGCCCAGGGCGCGGAAGGCGTCGGGCTGATGCGCACCGAGTTCCTGTTTCTGGAACGCGACACCAGCCCCGACGAAGACGAGCAGTTCGCCGCCTACCGCGCCATGCTGGAGGCGCTGGGCGAGCGCCCGCTGATCGTGCGCACGCTCGATATCGGCGGCGACAAGCAGGTGGCGCACCTGAGTCTGCCGCGCGAGGAGAACCCGTTCCTCGGCGTGCGCGGCAGCCGCCTGCTGCTGCGGCGGCCGGAGCTGATGGAGCCGCAGCTGCGCGCGCTCTACCGCGCGGCAAAGGCCGGCGGCAACCTGTCCATCATGTTCCCGATGATCACCTCGCTTGAGGAGGTGCAGGCGCTGCGGGCGGTGGCGGAGCGCATCCGCGCCGAAATCGCCGCGCCGCCGGTTCCGCTCGGCATCATGGTCGAGGTGCCGTCCGCCGCCATCATGGCGGACGTG
This sequence comes from Pseudoxanthobacter sp., assembly GCF_036822375.1. Lineage (NCBI taxonomy): Bacteria > Pseudomonadati > Pseudomonadota > Alphaproteobacteria > Hyphomicrobiales > Segnochrobactraceae > Pseudoxanthobacter > Pseudoxanthobacter sp. The sequence continues at coordinate 16,074 of NZ_DAISHT010000065.1, forward strand.
CTGGCCGCCGAGGTCGACTTCTTCTCCATCGGCACCAACGACCTCACGCAATATGCCCTCGCCATCGACCGCCAGCACCCCGACCTCGCCGCAGAGGCCGACAGCCTGCATCCGGCCGTGCTGCGCCTGATCCGCCGCACCGTGGAAGGGGCCGCCGCGCACGGCCGCTGGGTGGGCGTCTGCGGCGGCATCGCCGGCGACCCGTTCGGCGCCGCGCTGCTGTCCGGCCTCGGCGTCAGCGAACTGTCGATGACCCCGCGCGATATCCCCGCCGTCAAGGCGCGGCTGCGGGCCGCTTCCATGGCCGATCTGCGGGCACTGGCGAGCCGCGCTCTCGCCGCCCGCACCGCCGCCGACGTACGCGCACTGGACGGAGCCCGCTGATGAGCGACCATGTCGTCACTGTCACACTCAATCCCGCCATCGACCTCACGGTCAGCGTGGCCGGGCTGAAGCCGGGCGCGGTCAACCGCGCCCGCGCGGCGCAGTCCAATGCCGGCGGCAAGGGCATCAACGTCGCCGGCTGCCTGGCGGACTGGGGCGTTCCGGTCATCGGCACCGGCCTGCTCGGCCGGGGCAACGAAAGCGCCTTCACCGCGTTCTTCCGCCACAAGGGCATCGAAGACCGCTTCGTGCGCGCGCCCGGCGAGACCCGCACCAACATCAAGATCGCCGACACCGAGACCGGCGAGACCACCGATCTCAACCTGCCGGGGCTGACGGCGGATGCCGGCCTCTTGCAGGCGGTGGAAACCGTGCTGGAGGAAACCGTGCTGCCGGGCACGCTGGTGGTCGTGGCCGGCTCGCTGCCGGCCGGCCTGCCGGCCCGCGCCACGGCCGATCTGGTGGCCCGCCTCAACGCCTTCGGCGCGCGCGTGGTGCTCGACTGCTCCGGCCCGGCGCTGGCCGCCGCCCTGCTCGCCGAACCGCAGGACCTGCCCGCCGTCATCAAGCCGAACCGGGCGGAGCTGGAAGCCTTCGCCGGCCGCCCGCTGCGCAGCACGGACGACGTGACGGCCGTTGCCCGCTCCCTCGTGCGGCGCGGCATCGGCCTCGTCGCCGTGTCGCTGGGCGCCGAAGGGGCGCTGTTCGTCACGGCCGCCGGCGTGCTGGCGGCCCGGCTGCCGCCGGTGCCGGCGCTCAGCACCGTCGGCGCCGGCGATGCCATGGTGGCCGGCCTCGTCACCGCCCTGCGCGAGACCCTCGACCCCGACGCGCTCGCCCGGCGCGCCGTGGCCTTCGCGGCCGCCAAGCTCGGCGGCATCGGACCCAACCTGCCGCCGCGGGCCGATGTCGGGGCGCTGGAGGCGGCGGCTGCCGTCTCCGGCCCGGCCGACATCCGCCTGGGCCTGTCAGCCTGAACGCAGAAGCGGGACAGCCCGCCGAGGAGGAAAACCCAATGGCCCGTCTTTCCGTCGTCATCGCCACGCGCGAGCGCAGCACGCAGGCCGTGCTGGCTGCCGAGGCGCTGCGCCGCGCCGCCGCCGCGGCCGGCCACACGCTCGATATCGAACTCAGCGTCTCCGGCGGTGTCACCAGCCCGCTCAGCGCCGCCGCCATCAGCGCGGCGGACGTTGTTCTGCTGGTCGGCGCGGCGGCCGACGAACCGCGCTTCGCCGGTCATCCGGTCACGACGGTCAGCCTCGACGAGGTTCTGGCGGGCCCGGCCGCCGTGCTCGCCCAGGCTGCCGCAGGCAAACCGGTGGC
>NZ_DAISHT010000066.1:0-17582 GCF_036822375.1 Pseudoxanthobacter sp.
TTCGGCGGCGAGGTGGAGCGCATCCTCAACATGGTGGATGGCGCGATCCTGCTGGTGGACGCGGCCGAAGGCCCGATGCCGCAGACCAAGTTCGTGCTTTCCAAGGCACTGAAGATCGGTCTCAACCCGGTTGTCGTCATCAACAAGGTCGACAAGCCGGACGCGCGCATCGACGAGGTGCTGAACGAGATCTTCGATCTGTTCGCCTCCCTCGATGCCAGCCACGACCAGCTCGACTTCCACACCCTCTACGGCTCGGCCAAGGAAGGCTGGATGGCGGCGACGCCGGAAGGCCCGAAGGAGAATGTCGGTCCGCTGCTCGATCTGGTGATCGACCACGTTCCGCCGCCGAAGATCGAGGAAGGCCCGTTCCGGCTGCTCGCCACCACGGTGGAATCGAACCCCTATCTCGGCCGCATCCTGACCGGGCGCATCACCTCCGGCACCATCCGCCCCAATCAGGCCATCAAGGCGCTGACCCGCGAGGGCAAGCAGATCGAGACCGGCCGCGCCACGCAGGTGCTGGGCTTCCGCGGTCTTGAGCGCGTGCCGGTGGACGAGGCTTCGGCCGGCGACATCGTGGCCATTGCCGGCCTCTCCATCGCCACCGTTGCCGACACGCTGTGCGATCCCGCCGTTGCCGAGGCTCTGCCGGCCCAGCCGATCGATCCGCCGACGCTGTCCATGACCTTCCGCATCAACGACGGTCCGCTGGCCGGCACCGAAGGCGACAAGGTGCAGAGCCGCGTCATCCGCGACCGCCTGATGAAGGAAGCGGAAGGCAACGTTGCGCTGAAGATCGCCGAAGGCAAGGACAAGGACTCCTACGAGGTTTCCGGCCGCGGCGAACTGCAGCTCGCCATCCTGATCGAGACCATGCGCCGCGAGGGCTTCGAACTCACGGTCGGCCGTCCGCAGGTGGTGTTCGAGCGCGACGAGAACGGCAACCTGCTGGAGCCGATCGAAGAGGTCATCATCGACGTCGACGAGGAGCATGCCGGCGCGGTGGTCTCCAAGCTCTCCGAGCGGCGTGCCGACATGATCGAGATGCGCCCCTCCGGCGGCGGCCGCATGCGTCTGGTGTTCCACGCGCCGACCCGCGGCCTCATCGGCTACCAGTCGGAACTGCTGTCGGATACCCGCGGCACCGCGGTGTTCAACCGCCTGTTCCATGCCTATGCCCCGCACAAGGGCGAGATCCCCGGCCGCCGCACCGGCGTGCTGATCTCCAACTCCGCCGGCGAGGCCGTGGCCTACGCGCTGTGGAACCTTGAAGATCGCGGCCCGATGATGATCGAGCCGGGCTGGAAGGTCTACGAAGGCATGATCGTGGGCGAGCACACCCGCGGCAACGACCTTGAAGTGAACGTGCTGAAGGGCAAGAAGCTCTCCAACGTGCGCTCCAGCGGCAAGGATGAAATGATGATCCTGACGCCGCCGATCCGCATGACGCTGGAGCGGGCGCTGGCCTACATTCAGGACGACGAACTCGTTGAAGTGACGCCGGAATCGATCCGTCTGCGCAAGGCGATCCTCGACCCCAACGAGCGCAAGAAGGCCGAGCGCTCCAAGGAAGCGAGCTGAGCTTTTCCGCGCCCTGAACCGGACTGTCGGCGGGCCGCCCCTTTTGCGAGGGGCGGCCCGTTTTGTTTTCCCCACGAGCAACCGTTTGATCCGGCGGGGAAAAGCTGACACTTAAAGGCCGGGAGCGCATCAGCGCCGCAACTGACCGGCCGGGCAGACCCGCCCGGGGGAGTGGAAATGCCCGCAACGGAAAGAGCCATGTCAGCCGCCAGCCCCGCAGCCGGGTCCGCATCGATGCCGGCCCGCCCGCGCATCGTGATGCTCGACCGCGAGACCATCGCGCCGGAGGTGCGGCTGCGTCCGCCGGCCTTCGCCCACGATTTCGAGGTGTTCGGCCGTACCGCGCCGGAGGAGGTGGCCGCGCGCATTGCCGGGGCCGATATCGTCATCACCAACAAGGTACGGCTGACGGCCGCAACGCTGACCGGGGCGGAGCGGCTGAAGCTGGTGGCGATTGCCGCGACCGGCACCGACAACGTGGATATCGCGGCCTGCCGGGCGCAGGGCATCGTGGTCAGCAACATCCGCAACTATGCTGTCCACACCGTGCCGGAACACACCTTCGCGCTGATCTTTGCCCTGCGCCGTTCCATCGTCGCCTATCGCGAGGCGGTGCAGGCGGGGCGCTGGCAGCAGGCCGGGCAGTTCTGCTTCTTCGATTATCCGATCCGCGATCTTGCCGGTTCCACCCTCGGCGTCATCGGCGACGGCGTGCTGGGCCGTGCCGTGGCGCGCATCGGCGAGGCACTGGGCATGAAGGTGCTGTTTGCCGCCCACAAGGGCCGCAGCGGCATGGGCTCGCTCTATACGCCGTTCGAAACCGTGCTGAAGACGAGCGATGTCCTCACCCTGCATGCGCCGCTGAACGCGGCTACGCGCGGCATGATCGGCGCGGCGGAATTCGCGCTCATGGAGCGCCGGCCGCTGCTCATCAACACCGGCCGCGGCGGTCTGGTGGACGAGACGGCGCTGGGGGCTGCGCTGCAGGCCGGCCAGATCGGCGGTGCCGGCTTCGACGTGGCCACCGCCGAGCCGCCGCCGGCCGATCATCCGCTGATGCAGCTCGCCGGGCGGCCGGATTTCATCCTCACCCCCCATGTGGCCTGGGCCAGCCTTGAGGCGATGCAGGGGCTGGCCGATCAGCTCATCGACAATATCGAGGCATTCCGGGCGGGATCGCCGCGCAACGTGGTGGCCTGACGGCCCGGCCCGGTGCGCTCTTGTGGCGGGCCGGCGTGCGGGCCATAAAGGCCGCCCGCGCGCCGGCAGGCCGCCGCGCCGGCCATCAGCAGGGAAGAGGAACGGTCGTGGCCAAGATCATTCACATGATGATTCGCGTGCTGGACGAGGCGCGCTCGGTGACGTTCTACGAAAAGGCCTTCGGCCTGTCCGTTGCCGGGCGCTTTGCCTTCGACGGCTTCACGCTGGTCTATCTTTCCGGTCCCGACTGCCCGTTTGAGCTGGAACTGACCATCAACCACGGCCGCACCGAGCCCTACACCCACGGCGACGGTTACGGCCATATGGCGGTGAGCGTGGACGATCTCGCCGCCGCGCACGCCCGCTTTGTGGCGCAGGGCCTCAACCCCGGCGATCTCAAGGGCTTCGAGCTGCCGGGCGGGGCGGGCCGCGCGGCCTTCTTCTTCGTGCAGGACCCCGACGGCTACAAGATCGAGGTGCTGCAGCGCGCCGGCCGTTATCTCTGACCGGCGCGCGGCCGGGGCGACCCCGGCCGCGACCGGCCTCAGCGGCTGCGCCGCACCGGGTTCTGCCTCAGCGGCTGCGCCGCACCGGGGCCTGATAGAACGTGGCCGGGCCTTCGCCGAAATCGAGCCGGCGCCACCACATCGCGCTTAAGGCATCGTCGTTGAGCCGCGTCAGGCCAAGGCGCACGTCGGTGTAGCTCTCGTTGGAGAGGTCGCGCTCGGCGATGACGAACAGGAACGGCTCGCCGGGGCGGCCGGCTTCCGGCACTTCCGGCGCCTGCCACTGCGGCTTGCCGCCGGCCGGACGCATCAGGCCGGCAAGGGCCAGCAGCTCCGCCGCCGCTCGCGCCGGGCCTGCCTGCCCGCCGGGGCCTTTGCCGGCGGCTCCCTTGTTACCGATGGCGGCGGCCCACGGGGCGGCCGGGGCTTTGATTTCCTGCCAGTCGTGGGGATCGTCGGCATCGAGCTGCAGGCAGCCCGTGCCGTCGCAGCGCTGGCGGGCGGCCTCCGCATCGCTGAAGGTGCGCCGGCTGGCGGCGATCAGCTTTACCGGCCCGCCGTCCGCGCTCTGGAACACGAAGCGCCAGCCGACATGGGGGCCAAGGCCGAATTCGGCCGGCCCGGCGGCATCGCCATAGTCCGCAATGGTCATCCTGCGGATGGCCGGGCCGAGATTGAAGCGGCCGACCTCCACCAGTGCCAGCGAAACCGGCGCCCCGGCCGCCGTTGCGGTCACGACGCCATAGCTCAGCCGCTCGCGCATGCGCGGCACCGGCTTGTCGAGGGCATCGGTGAAGATGAGGGCCGCCGTCACCGGGCCCGCGGCGGGCGCGGCGCCGGCGGCTTTTTCCACCGTGGCGGCCTCGCGGGCCTTCCAGCCGGCTGCGGCGGTGAAACGGGCGGCAACGGCGGCCGCCTCTTCCGCGCGGGCGGGCGGTGCGGCAAGGCAGCCCAGTGCCAGCACCAGCACCGGCAGCACAGCGGCCGCGAGGCGGCCGGAACGCAGGCCGATGGCCGCGAAGCGGCCGGCACGCACGCTGATGGCCGCGAGGCGGCCGGCACGCACGCCGGCGGCGACCGGCGGAACGGAACAAAGGGCGGCCACGATCTTGTCTCCTCGGCAAAAGGGGGCGAAAAGGGAACAGGCGGCTTGCCGGGCTGCCCCGCGCCGGCAGGCGCCGGGACCGGCGGAAACGGAAACCGATGACCATCACCATCTACGGTATCGCCAACTGCGACACCATGAAGAAGGCACGCACCTGGCTTGCCGGCCACGGCATCGAGGCGGTGTTCCACGACTATCGCAAGGCCGGCCTCGCGCCGGAGAAGCTCGCGGCATGGGCCGATGCGGTTGGCTGGGAAAAGCTGCTCAACCGCTCCGGCACCACCTTCCGCAAGCTGCCGGAAGCCGAGCGCAGCGACCTCACCCGCGACAGGGCGCTGGGCCTGATGCTGGCGCAGCCCGGCATGATCCGCCGCCCGGTGCTGGAGACCGGCAGCGGGCTGGTGGTGGGCTTCAGGCCGGACCTCTACGCCGCCACCTTCCCCGGCTGAGCACGGAGGACCGGCGATGGCAAAGCGTGCAGGCAGTGCCGATCTGCCGCTTCACTCCGGCCGCGTGCCGGCGTGGCTTGGCCAGCGCATGACGCGCCTCGGGCGGGTCATTGCCGAGGCCATCGTGCACCATTACGGCCGCGACGAGTTCCTGCGCCGCCTGTCCCATCCGTTCTGGTTCCAGTCGTTCGGAGCGGTGATGGGCATGGACTGGCACTCCTCCGGCATCACGACATCGGTCATCGGTGCGCTGAAGCGCGGGCTGGGGCCGGTTTCCGGCGAACTCGGCCTTCATGTCTGCGGCGGGCGCGGGCGGCACTCGCGCGAGACGCCGGCGGAGCTTGCTGCCATCGGCGCCCGCGTCGGCTTTGACGGCGCGGCGCTGGCGGCGGCGAGCCGCATGGTGGCCAAGGTCGACAGCGCTGCCGTGCAGGATGGCTTCGATCTCTATCTCCACGGCTTCATCGTGGCCGATGACGGCAAGTGGGTGGTGGTGCAGCAGGGCATGAACGGCGACAGCCGGCTGGCGCGGCGCTATCACTGGCTTTCGGAAGACCTGAAGAGCTTCGTGGAGGCGCCGCACAGCGCCATCGACGGGCGCAATCAGGGCCGCATCGTCAATCTCACGGATCGCCGGGCGGCCCCGTCGCGGGCAGCGCAGATCGGCCTTCTCGGCGATTTCGGCCCGGATGGCATCGTCCGCGAGGTGGCAACGCTGGAGGGCCGCCTGCCGCCGCCGCCCGAACAGCCGTTGCTGCCCCATCTCGTCATGCCCGCCCGCCATGAGGTGGTGGCGGGCGATGTGATGATGCGCCGCCTGCACGGCGCGCTGGCCGCGGCGGCGGAAGCCGGGCCGCGTGACTTTGCCGACCTGCTGGCTGTGCCCGGTGTGGGCGCCCGCACGGTTTCCGCCCTCGCCATGGTGGCGGAGGTGGTGCATGGCACGCCGTGCCGGTTCGACGATCCCGCCCGCTTCTCGCTCGCCCACGGCGGCAAGGACCGCCATCCCTATCCGGTGGCAACGCGGGTGATGGACGAGACCATTGCCGTTCTGAAGCGGGCTATGGGGCAGGCGAAACTCGGCAACGACGAGCGGCTGGAGGCGATCCGCCGGCTCGACGATCAGGCCCGCCGGCTGGAGCGGGTGGCGGAGGGGCCGGATTTCGACCGTTTCGTGGCCGGCGAGCGCGCCGCTTCCGCCGGCTATGGCGGGCGCAGCGTGTTCGGGCCGGAACCGTTCGGGCCGGAGCCTGTCGCCGCGCCGGCGGCGCGACGGCCGGCAAAATAGCGCCGGCCGGCCCCGCCTGCATGCGGAACCGGCCGGGCAGGTGCGTCAGCGCCGCTTATCGGGCCGAGAGCAGGTCCGGCACCGAGAGCAGGATGAACTCGTTGTTCGCCGCCTTGCCGATCTCGCGGCCGCCGGAGAACGGCAGGTTGTTGTCGTTGGCCACCATGATGTGGGTATCGTCAACCCGCACCACGTCCTCGATGGTGAAGAAGGGGAAGGTGAACGGGCCGGAGGCCGGCTTCATGCCCGGCAGGGCTTTGTGCTCCGGGTCGGCGATGTCGAGCAGGCTGACATGGCCGATGCGGCGGATATAGCCTTCGTCATCCACCGAGGCGGTGTCGACCAGAACGATGTTCTTCACCTTGGCCGGCAGCGGATAGCAGGCGGAAAGGTCGGTCGCATCGGGCTTGCAGGCCTTCGCGGCATCGCCTTCGCCATTGTCGCGCTCGATGACGAGGGCGCGGGTATCGTCGATGAAGTTGAAATCGCCGATGGCTTTGGCCCCGTCGGACAGGCGGAAGCGATAGCTCTTGCCGGTCCAGTCGCCCTTCGCGGTGTCGAAGGTGAGCACGCGCAGGAAGTTGCCTTCCGGCTTGCCGTCATCGGCCAGCACCGGCTTTTCCAGCATCGCCCACAGCAGGTTGGTCTTCGGCTGCAGCGCCATGCCCTCGTAACCGCCCGAGCGCTGGACGCGGAAGTCCTTGCCGGCGGCGGCGGGCACCACGGTGCCGGGGGTATCCGGGCCGGTCAGCGCCGTGCCGTCCAGCCGGGTGGGGGTGACGGAGAGGACGCGGCCGTCGGCGGTGGCGCGGATGATGTAGGGGCCGAATTCGTCGCCGATCCAGATTTCGCCGTTGAGGAACTGGATGCTCTCCGGGTCGAAATCGGCGCCGGTGAGATAACGGCTGTCGGTGCCTTCATAGGCGATGCGGAACGGCACCTTGTGGTCGGGATCGCGCAGGAAGATCGTCTCGGCGCGCTCCACCCGGCCGGTCCGGAAATCCGGCTTCATGCGGTGGAAGAACAGCATGGCATCCGGGCTGTTCACCTTGGAGCCGAAGCCGTTGTCGGTCAGCACATAATAGGTGCCGTCGCCGGGGGTGTTCATGGCAAAGCCGGACATGCCCTGCACGGGCTGGCCGACGAAGGGCAGGGAGATGCCGGTGGTGTGGCTGCCATAGGCCTTGCCGACATCGCCTTCCACGCTCATCGGCATCTCGTTGCGGGCCTTGCCGGTGAACTTGCCGGACAGGAACGCATCGCGCGGGGCATCGGCCGGCGGCAGCACCATCGTCATCGCCGGCAGATAGGCGTGGCCGGCAAGAGTGGCCGGATAAACCGTCTCGGCCAGCGCCGGGGCACTGAAGGCTGCAACGAGGGCAAGCGCAGTCAGGGGCAGTCGCATCGGGAAGCGATCCTTCTTCGGGGGGGAACGCCCGGACTGCTATTGGCCGCAAATGACGATGGCGTGTCACATTTGTGTATTCGTGTGCATCCGTTTCCGGCGCCGGTGGAAATAAATCTGCCGTCTAACAGCGTTTTCTTTTGTCAGTCGGGGCCCTGAAGCCATGCGCCCGCCTGTTGAGGGCGGGCGCAATAAAACGCACGGCGACAGACGGCTGGCCGATCTTCAGGCCATCGACGACAGAGACACGGCGATTTCTGCCGCAAGGCGGGCATTGTTGCGGATCAGGGCGATGTTGGCCTTCAGGCTCTCGCCGCCGGTCTGTTCGTTGATGCGCGCGAGCAGGAACGGCGTCAGCGCCTTGCCGGCAACGCCGGCCGCCTCGGCATCGGCCACGGCCTGCCGGATGGTGCCCTCGATGCTGTCGGCCGGCAGCGCATCGGCCGGCGGCACGGCGTTGGTGATGAGCAGGCCGGCCGACAGCCCGAGGCGCTTCTGGGCGGCGATGACGGCGGCGATTTCGGCCGCGCTGTCGAAGCGGGCGTCGACGCCCGAGCCGCTCTCGCGGGCGAAAAAGGCGGGGAAGGCATCGCTGCAATAGCCGATCACCGGCACGCCGCGGGTCTCCAGATATTCGAGCGTCTTCGGGATATCGAGGATCGACTTTGCCCCGGCGCACACGACGCTGACCGGGGTGCGGCCGAGTTCTTCCAGATCGGCGGAAATGTCGAAGGTCGATTCGGCACCGCGGTGCACGCCGCCGATGCCGCCGGTGGCGAACAGCGCGATGCCGGCCTGCGCTGCGATCAGCATGGTGGCCGCCACCGTGGTGCCGGCGGTGGCGCCGCGCACCACCAGCACGGCGAGATCGCGCCGCGAGGCCTTGGCCACGTCGTGCGCCTGCCCGAGATGGTCGAGATCCGCCGCGCCGAGGCCGACGCGGATGCGGCCGCCGATGAGGGCGATGGTGGCCGGCACCGCGCCGGCCGCCCGCACGATGGCCTCAACCTCCCGCGCGGTCGCCACGTTGGCCGGATAGGGCATGCCGTGGCTGATGATGGTGGATTCCAGCGCCACGACCGGCCCGCCGGCCGCCAGCGCGTCGCGCACCTCCGGCGCAATGTCGAGCCAGGGGTGCAGGGAGGGGGGAGTGGCAGCGGGTGACATGACAGGTTCCTTTGCGCGCGGGGCGGCAGCGACGGTTGAACGGGGCGATCAGGATGCGAGAAGCGCCGGCGACAGGGCAGGGGCGATGCTGGCGGCGGACCCGATGGTGTCGGCCGCCGCAGCCATGCCGCGGCCGACCGCATCGTCGATGCCGTGGCCGGAGGCGAGCGCGGCAAGGGCGACGCCGACCAGCGTGTCGCCCGCCCCGGTCACGTCCACCACCTTCGCCGGCGGGGCGGGCAGCAGGCGGGGGCCGGCGGCATCGCAGATCCACGCCCCGGCGGCGCCGCAGGTCAGCACCACCGTGCCGGCCCCGGCGGCGAGAAGGGCGGCGGCCGCCGCGGCCGGGTCCGCCCGCCCGGTCAGGGCAACGCCTTCGTCGGCATTGAGAAACAGCACGTCGATGCCGGTCAGACCCGCCGGCAGCCGCGCCGCCTTGGCCACCGAAACCGCATCCATGGCCAGCCGGAAGCGGCCCTCGCGCCGGCGGGCCAGAAGGGCGGCGATCGTTTCGGCCGGCAGGTTGGTTTCGGCAAACACCCACCCCGCCCGGGCAAGGGCCGGGGCGAGGCGGGCGATATCGGCCGGCGTCAGCGTGGCGAAGATGTCCATGTCGGCCAGTCCGGCCACGAGGTGGCCGTCCGGCGTCAGCACGGCGACATATTCGGCCGTGCGCGCGCCCGGCAGGGCGACGGTGCGGGCGAGGCCCACGCCGGCCGCCTTCAGGGCCTCCAGAAGCGCGCGGCCGGCCTCGTCGTCGCCGACGACGGTGGCGAGTTCCGTCGCAATGCCGAGCCGGGCCAGCACCTCCGCCACATTGCGCCCGACGCCGCCGAAGGTGCGCGCGCTGCTGACCGGATTGGACGAGCCGGGCACCAGCGGACCGTCGAGGCGGTATTTGCGGTCGAGCACCGCGCCGCCGATGACCAGAACCGCCGGCTGCGGCGCCCGCACATAGGCCCGGCCCAGCAGGTGGCCCTTGCGCACCAGTTGGGCAATGTAGGTGGCAACCGTCGAGCGGCCGAGCCCCAGCGCCTCCGCCAGCGCCTGCTGCGAAATGAAGGGGTCTTCGTCGATGCGCGCCAGAATGGCGCGTTCCTGCTCGTTGAGATCGTGCACGGGCGTTGCCTCATGAGAAGCTCAACAAATATCGGCCCGATAAACTTTTGTCTAGAGCGATGGCTCCGCGGGCCCCGGCGCCTCAGGCGGCGGACGGCCGTTCGCCGGCCATGAGCAGCAGGCCGATACCGAGCGCCATCACCGCGGCGGCCGCCGCCAGTGCGCCGGCATAGCTGCCGCTGAGGGCGGCGATATAGCCGGCCATGGCCGGGGCGATGATCTGCGCCGCCCCGTAGCTCAGCGTCATGCGCGCCATGGCGCGTGCCGGATTGGCCGGATAGCAGCGCCCGACGATGGCCAGCGTGAGGCTGACGATGCCGACGAAGGTGCTGCCATAGAGAAAGCCGCCGGCCAGCGCGGCGGCCGCGCTGCCGCTCATCAGCGCAAACAGGAACGAGGCGATCTGCAGCAGATAGCAGACGATCAGGGTGCGGATGCCGCCCAGCGCCGCGGCCACGCGGTCCCAGAAGAAGGTGGAGGGCAGGGCGGCAAGGCCGACCATCACCCACACCCAGCCGCCGCGCCCGGCAAACAGCGGCAGGTGTTCCACGATGGCCACCAGAAAGGTGGCGCTGATGACATAGCCGAACCCGGCGCAGAAATAGGCCGCCACGATCAGCCCCATCCAGCGCCGCGACGGCGGCGGAGGCGCAACGAGGGCGCCATGGCCCGACATGGCCACCGGTGCCGGCATCCAGAACCACGCCGGCAGGAAGAAGACGAGGCCGACGACACCGAGCAGCAGCCACAGTCCGTTCCACGCCAGAAGGCCGGTGAACGGCGTGACCGCCAGCCCCGAGACGACGATGCCGAGCCCCATGCCGGCGAAATGCAGGCCCAGTTCCGGGCGCAGGCGCTCGCGGATCAGCCAGTTCAGCACCAGACCGGAGGCCAGCAGCAGCCCGGCGGTGGACGACAGGCCCGACACGAAACGCAGCGCCGCCCAGAGAAAGACGTTGTCCGTGAACCCCATGGCCAGTGTGGTCACCGCCGCCGCGACAAGGCCGATGCGGTAGAACAGGAACTTGGTGGCGAGGTGGCGGGTGCGGGCGGCAATCAGCGCGCCGGTGAGGTAGCCGGCATAATTGAAGGTCGCCAGCCAGCCGCCGGCGACAGCGGAAAGCCCGGCCTCATGCTGCATGACCGGCAGCATCGGCGTGTAGGCGAAGCGGGCGAGCCCGACCGTCAGCACCAGCGCCGCAATGCCGGCGGCCACCACGCGGCGATGGTCGGCACGCGCCGGCAGCAGCCGGCCCCGGTGCTGCGATCCCGCCCGGCGGGGGGCTGTCGCCCGGTCCTGCGCTGCCACGCTGTCCTGCGCTGCCATGCCGTCCTGCGCTGCCATCCTGTCTTGCCGTTCCATGGGCTCGTCTTCCGCCGGCAGAACGGCTGCCGCCTTTTAAGGATAAGGTTCCGGGCCGAGATTAGAGAGGCGGCGCCTTGTTGTCTCTCGAAGCGATGACTAGAACTGTCGATGAGACGACAGATTGCAGAGCGGACCGGAACAGCACGATGCCGGGTATGCAGGACTGGAAACCGGTAGCGGTGCCGGAGATGACGGCGCTGCCGCGCAGCGTGTTTCTGCGCACGCAGGTTCTGCCGGCCGGCCATGGCTTTCCCCCGCACAGCCACGGATGGCATCAGTTCGTCTATGCCACCTCCGGCGTGCTGGCGGTGATGGTGGAAGACAACTGGTTCTGCATCACCCCGCAGCAGGCGATCTGGGTGCCGGCCGGCACGCGCCATACCACCGGCGCCCTGCAGACGGCCGCATTCCGCAATCTCTATGTGGAAAGCCGGCCCGGGCTGCCGGACGACTGCCGGGTGCTGTCGGTCTCGGCGCTGCTGCGCGCGCTGATCGGCGAGTTGCAGCGGCTGGGCGAGGCCGCCGCGCGCGGCGAAGCGGAGGAGGCGGCCTATGCCGCCCGCATCGATACGCTGATCCTCGATCAGCTCCGCCGCCAGCCCCGGCATGATTTCCACCTGCCCTGGCCGCGCAGCGCCCGGCTGCACCAGATGTGCACGGCGCTCTATGACGATCCGGCCGACCGGCGCACGCTGGAGCAGTGGGGCGCCGCGCTCGGAGCCTCGGCTCGCACGCTGACCCGCCATTTCGAAGCCGAACTCGGCCTGCCGCTGCGGGCGTGGCGGCGCCGGCTGCGGCTGTTCCGGGCGCTGGAGTGGCTGACCGCCGGCCGGCCGGTCACCGCCATCGCGCTCGATCTCGGCTATGCCTCGCCTTCGGCCTTCACCTACATGTTTCGCCGCGAAACCGGCTGTCCGCCGATGCAGTGGCGGCTTGCGCAGGCGGAAAGTGCCGGCTGGCCGGCGGCCGGGCCATGACGGCCGGCGCCGCAGGTTGCGGGAAGGCACGGCCGGCGGCGGGTTTCGGTTGACTTTTGATCCGGTTGGCATGAGCAATCGGGCGCGATTCCTCCCGCTGTGGCTGCGCCTTTCCGGCCCCGCAGCCGGGGGGCCGGGCGGTGCCGCGGCATGGTCCGGACGGACGACAGAAGACTGAGACGCAGAGGTCGCCCCGCCCCGGTGTTCCGAGGCATGCACGGCGTGGGCGGCGGGCGATGCTCGGCCGGCTCCCGTGTGGGGAGGCCGGCAGGAAGGGATGACGCGACCGTGAATGAACACCCTGCTGCGAGCCGTCTGGCCGCTGCCGCGGGCCTGCCGGCCGGCCGGCCGGCCCTGACGCTGGTTCTGCCCACCTTCAACGAAAGCGGCAATCTGGCCGAGGCGATCCGGCGCGTGGGCCAGGTGCTGGCCGGCGTCGGCTGGGAAGTGATCGTCGTCGACGACGATTCGCCTGACGGTACCTCGGCGCTTGCCAAGTCGATCGCGGTTGAGAACCCGCGCGTGCGCTGCATCCGCCGCGTCGGCCGGCGCGGTCTGGCCGGGGCGTGCATCGAAGGCATGCTGGCGAGTTCCGCGCCCGTCGTGGCGGTGATGGATGCCGACCTGCAGCACGACGAGGCGCTGCTGCCGCAGATGTATGCGCTCATTGCCGGCGGCGAGGCGGATGTGGCCGTCGGCAGCCGGTTCGTGGCCGGCTCGGAGGTCAAGGGCCTGTCGCGCCTGCGCGAATTCGCCTCCACGGTGGCCAACGAAACCGCCCGGCGCATGCTGGGGGTCACGCTGGCCGATCCCATGAGCGGTTTCTTCATGCTGCGCCGGGAAATCGTGGATGCCGCGGCGCCGAAGCTCGCCAATCAGGGCTTCAAGATTCTGCTCGATATCCTGTCCGTCAGCCCGCGCACGCTGAAGGTGCATGAGCTGCCCTTTACCTTCCGCGACCGGGTGGCGGGCGAGAGCAAGCTCGACAGTCTGGTGATGCTGGAGTTCCTCGGGCTGCTGGTGTCGCGCTATCTCGGCGGCGCGCTGCCGGTCCGCTTCTTCATGTTCGCCCTCGTCGGGCTCACCGGCGTGGTGGTGCATCTCATCTCGCTGCGTGTCGGCATCACCGTCGGAAGGCTGGCCTTCAACGAGGCCCAGCTCATTGCCACCTTCGTGGCCATGACGTGGAACTTCTTCCTCAACAACCGCCTCACCTACAGCGATCGCCGCCTGCGCGGGTTCTGGGGGCTGACACGCGGCCTCATCACCTTCTATCTGGTGTGCTCGGTCGGCGTGGTCGGCAATGTCGGCATTGCCGGCTGGCTCAACAGCCTTGACCAGACCTGGTGGATTGCCGGCACGGCCGGCGCGCTGGTGGGGGCTGTGTGGAACTTCTCCGCCACGGCCATGCTCACCTGGCGCGTGCACTGAGCGGCCGCCCCCGACCGCCCGCAGAACGCCGCCCGCAGCGCGCGGGCGGCAGGCTGGCGCGCCCGCGCCGGAGTGAGGAGAGACGCGTTGGCACGGCTTGCGGCGGATACGGGACGACAGGGCGGAGAGCGGACCGGCAGCCTTGCCGCGCTCGGGGCGTTTTCGCTGAGCCCGGCCGGGCTGGTCGTCATCGTGGCGGTGCTGACGCTGCTGCGGCTGTGGTTCGCCGCCATCACCCCGCCAACGGAAGATGAGGCCTACTACCGCCTGTGGGGGCTTTATCCGGCGTGGGGCTATCTGGACCATCCGCCGATGGTTGGCTGGTGGATGGGCGCGGGCATCGCGCTGGCCGGCGACACCGTGCTGGCGCTGCGCCTCATCGCGGTGGCGGCCTCGGCGCTCGGCTCTCTGGTGCTCTACCGCACCGCGCGGCTGATGTTTGACGATGCGCGCGCCGCCGGGTTTGCCGTGCTCGTTCTCAATGCCACCATTCTGGTCGGGGCGGCCGGTCTGGTGACCACGCCGGACCAGCCGTCGGCGCTGTTCTGGGGGCTGACGCTGTGGGCGCTGGCCGAACTCACGCACAGCGGCCGGGCGCGCTGGTGGCTGGCGGCCGGGCTTTTTGCCGGGCTCGGGCTGATGTCGAAATATTCCGTGCTGTTTCTGGGCGCCGGCATGGTGGTCTGGGTGCTGGCCTGGCGGGAAAACCGGCGCTGGCTGAAGGCGTGGCAGTTCTGGGTCGCGGGTCTGCTGGCGCTGGCGCTGTTTGCGCCGGTCATCGGGTGGAACGCCGGCCACGGCTGGGTGTCGTTCATCAAGCAGTTCAGCCGCGCCGAGCCGGGGCCGCCGGAGCCGGAGCACATCCCCGAATTCATCATCGGCGAGATCCTGCTCGTCGGGCCGCTGCTGGTGCCCTATGTGCTGATCGGGGCGTGGATGTCGCTGCGCGCCGGCTGGCAGGGCGACCGGATGCGCGGGCTGCTGGTCGCCACCTCCGTGCCCTTCGTGCTCTATCTGATGCTGCATGGCCTGCATGCCCGCATTCAGGCCAACTGGCCGGCGCCGCTGTTTGCCGCCACCGCCCTTGTGGCGGGCGAGGCCGCCGCCCGGCTCGACAGCCGCTGGCCGGCCGGCCGCTGGCTGCCGGTGGTGCGCCTGCTGCGCTGGCTGCGGCCCTGGGCCATCGGCCTCGGGCTGGTGCTGGGCGTGGCGGTGATGGCCCATGGCGCGCGGCCGCTCGGCGGCATCATCTCGCCGATGGACCCGACCCAGCAGCTGCGCGGCTGGCCGAAACTGGTGCGCCAGATCGAGGCGCTGCGTGTCGATGCCGGGGCAACGTGGATTGCCACGCAGAACTATGCCATGACGGGCGAGCTGTCATACTATCTGCCGGAAGTTCCGGTGGTTCAGCTCAACGAGCGGGTGCGCTATGTGGCGGCGCCTGAGCCTTCCATGGCCTTGTTGTCGCAGCCCGGACTCTTCGTTGGTCTGGAGCGGAACTTTTATCCACAATACCTCAGCTTCCGGTTCCGCGATGTCCGCCAGATCGGCGTTATCGAGCGGGTGGCAGGCGGGGTGGTGCTTGATCGTTATCTGGTCATGCGGGTTGCCGATCCGATCGCAAATCCGATCCGGATCATTCCGTGGTGGTAACCCGCCCGTCCCGCGGGCGACGGCCTTGCCGCGGGCGCATCCGCCGGGCCGGCGGCTGAAAGGCGCTGCCTCCGGCGCGGCCGCGGCGGCCAGTGGCGCTTCTGCCCGCAGACGGGGGCCGGCATGCAGCCGTCCATGACCATCGGCTTCGATTTCGTCACGGCGCAGATCGTGAACGTGGCCGTTGCCATGGCCATTTCCGTTTCCATGATCGTCGTCGTCAACACCCAGAAGACCTATCCGGGCTTCCGGCGCTGGGCCACGGCTTCGGGGATCTATGCCACCGGAATGGCGCTCTATCTGTTCCGCGGCGTGCTGCCGGACTGGCTGGCGATCCTGGTTGCCAACTGGCTCTATTTCAGCTTCCTGCCGCTGGTGAACGATGGCCTGCTGTCGTTCTACGACGTGCGCAATGCCGCGGTCTGGCGGCTGGTCAACGCCGCCATCTACGGCGTTGTCTGCGTCGCCCTCACCGTGGCCTTTCTGCTGCACCTGCCGGTTCCGGCGCGGGTGCTGATCTCGGCCGTCGCCAGCCTGATGCTGGCGACGCCCGGCATGGTGGTGCTGGTCCGGCAGGTGCGGCGTTCCTTCAGTGCGGCGCTGCTGCTGGTCATCACCGCGCTCACCGTTCTGCTGATCGCGATGGTCGGGCGCATCGTGGTGCTGCTGTTCATGCCCGAGCTGGTGCCGTTCGTCGGCTCGCTGTCGGGCCTCGGACTGACGACGACGATCGTAACCGTGGTCTGGGTGGCGATGTCGCATGGCCTGTTCGCCGTCAACAGCCGGCGCATCACCGATGAACTGATTGCGGCCTCGCGCGAACTCGCCCGCAAGGCGCTGACGGATTCCCTCACCGATCTGCCCAACCGCCGCGGTTTTCTGGAGCAGGGCGGCAAGCTGATGGCGCTGGCGGTGCGCGGCGAACGGCCGGTGTCGGTGATGATGATCGATGTCGATCACTTCAAGCGCGTCAACGACACCTACGGCCACCTGATCGGCGATCAGGTGCTGCACGCGGTGGGGCAGGCGATCACCGCCACGCTGCGCACGAGCGATCTTGCCGGCCGCATGGGGGGCGAGGAATTCGGCGTCGTCATGCCGGACACCGATCTCGGACAGGCGGAACATGCGGCCGAGCGTGTGCGCGCGGCGATTGCCGGCGTGGTGGTGGGCACCGTTACCGGCATCTCGGCCTCCATCGGCATCGCCGCCCGCGAGCCGTTCGAGACCGATATTGCCGACGTGCTGCGCCGGGCCGACGATGCCGTCTACCGCGCCAAGCGCGGCGGCCGCAACCGCTCCGTCGCGGCCATGCCGTGAGGCCGGCCGGCGCCGCGGCCCGGCCCGCCGGACAGCGCCCCCGCGCCCCGCCCCTCCATCAACGACCGGACCGGCCGGCTTTTGCCGCTGCGGACGTTCTGCCCCGGAAAGGGCAACAAAAAACCCGCCGGCAGGGAGCCTGCCGGCGGGTTTCTTCTCTTGCAGCGGTCGTTTGCAGCCGCGTCTCAGCCGGGCCGGATCGGCTCTGCCCCGGCCGGGATCGCGGCGGCTGGCCGGATCAGAAGTCCATGCCGCCCATGCCGCCCATGCCGCCGCCCGGCATCGCCGGGGCAGCCGCCGGACGCGGCAGCTCGGCAATCAGGGCTTCGGTGGTGATGAGCAGGGCGGAGACCGAAGCGGCGTCCTGCAGGGCGGTGCGCACGACCTTCGTCGGGTCGATGATGCCGGCCTTGATCAGGTCCACATAGGTTTCGGTCTGGGCATCGAAGCCCTCGGTGTCCGGCAGCTCGGAGACCTTGCCGACCACGATGGAGCCTTCCACGCCGGCGTTCTCGGCGATCTGGCGGATCGGGGCCTCAAGGGCGCGCAGCACGATCTTCACACCGGCTTCCACGTCGGCAACCGGCGAGGAAACGGTGGCAACCGCCTTCTTGGCGCGCAGCAGGGCCACGCCGCCGCCCGGGACGATGCCTTCCTCAACCGCGGCGCGGGTGGCGTTCAGGGCGTCGTCGACGCGGTCCTTACGCTCCTTCACCTCGATCTCGGTGGCGCCGCCGACGCGGATCACGGCAACGCCGCCCGCGAGCTTGGCCAGACGCTCCTGCAGCTTCTCGCGGTCGTAGTCCGAGGTGGTTTCCTCGATCTGCGCCTTGATCTGCGCCACGCGGGCTTCGATGTCGGCCTTCTCGCCGGCACCGTCCACGATCGTGGTGTTTTCCTTGGTGATCGCGATCTTCTTCGAGCGGCCGAGCATGTCGAGGGAGACATTCTCAAGCTTGATGCCGAGATCTTCGGAGATCACGGTGCCGCCGGTGAGGATGGCGATATCCTC
>NZ_DAISHT010000067.1:0-17510 GCF_036822375.1 Pseudoxanthobacter sp.
GACGCCGACGCGCTCTGAGGCGGGTGACGCGGTTCATCCCCGACCGAATTCCAAGGAGAGAGATGTCAATGACCTTTAAGGCCCTCACGCGCCCGCTTCTTCCGGCGGCAGCGCTCACCCTCCTCGCCTCGGGCATGGCCTTTGCCCAGGAAACCCAGGATGCCGCCGTTCCGGCCACTGCGCCCGTTGCGACCATCAACACCGGCGACACCGCGTGGATGATGACCTCGGCCGTGCTGGTGCTGCTGATGACGGTGCCGGGTCTGGCGCTGTTCTACGGCGGTCTGGTGCGCACCAAGAACATGCTCTCGGTGCTGATGCAGGTGCTGGCGATCACCGCGCTGATGGTCGTCGCCTGGTGCGTTTACGGTTACAGCCTCGCCTTCACCTCCGGCGGTTCGCTGCATGCCTTCATCGGCGGCTTCGACAAGCTGTTCCTCGCCGGCATCAAGCCGGATACGCTGAGCGGCACGATCCCCGAGTTCGTGTTCGTCTGCTTCCAGATGACCTTCGCCGCCATCACCCCGGCGCTGGCCGTCGGTGCCTTCGCCGAGCGCATGAAGTTCTCGGCCGTTCTGCTGTTCTCCATCCTGTGGCTGACGTTCGTCTACCTGCCGATCGCCCACATGGTGTGGGGCGGCGCCGGCGCGCTCATCTTCGACTGGGGCGCGCTTGACTTCGCCGGCGGCACCGTCGTTCACATCAACGCCGGTGTGGCGGGCCTGATCGGCGCCATCCTCGTCGGCAAGCGCATCGGCTACGGCAAGGAAGCCCTGCCGCCGCACTCCATGACCCTCACCATGGTCGGCGCCTCGCTGCTGTGGGTCGGCTGGTTCGGCTTCAACGCCGGTTCGGCTCTGGCTGCCAACGGCACCGCCGCGCTCGCCATGATCAACACCTTCGCCGCCACCGCCATGGCCATTCTGTCCTGGTCGGTCGTGGAAGCCATGTTCCACGGCAAGCCCTCGATGCTCGGCGCGGCCTCCGGCGCGGTTGCCGGCCTCGTGGCCGTCACCCCGGCCGCCGGCTTCATCGGCCCGATGGGCGCCCTCATCCTCGGCCTGATCGTTTCGCCGGTCTGCTTCTTCTTCGTCACCACGGTGAAGAACGGCCTCGGCTATGACGACAGCCTGGACGTGTTCGGCGTGCACGGCATCGGCGGCATCATCGGCGCCATCGCCACGGGCGTGCTCGTGTCGCCGGCTCTCGGCGGCGCCGGCGTGGCCGACTACGCGATGGGCCATCAGGTGTTCGTGCAGTTCAAGGCCGTGGTCGTCACCCTGCTGTGGACCGGTATCGGCTCGCTGATCATCTTCAAGGTCATCGACCTGATCGTCGGCCTGCGCGTGCCGGTGGAAGCCGAGCGCGAGGGTCTCGACATCACCTCCCACGGCGAATCGGCCTACCACTACTGAGGCTGATCCCGGTTTTCGTCCTGCCCGGAGCAATCCGGGCAGGGCAGAACCTGCCCGGCGGCCCGCGGAGCGATCCGCGGGCCGCTGTCGTTTTGCAGCCCCGGGGCACAGGGCGGGGGGACGGCTCCGCCCGCCCGCCATCGTCCCCCCGCCTTGCGCCCGCCACTGCGCGCGGGCACAAAAGAACGGTCGTCCCGGTCTGCCGTCCTTCAGGAACCTGCAGTCATGCTCGCCTTCCTCCGCGACCGCCTGTTCGGCCGTCACCCCGGCCTCACCGTCATCGCGGCTGTCGCGCTGCTGTTCCTGCTCTATCAGGCGGTTACCGCCTTTGTGGCCTACACCTGGGATGCGTTCGTGCTCTCCAACGTGGTGGCGGTTTCGCCCGAGGTGGAGGGCCGCATCGCGACCATCGCCGTCAACCGCAACCAGACCGTCCGGGCCGGCGACCTGCTGGCGGAGATCGATCCGCGCCCGTTCCGGATCGCCGTCGAAAAGGCCACCGCCGCGGTGGAGCTGGCGCAGGCCAATGCGCTCGATGCCGACGACGAGGTGCAGGTGGCGCGCGACCGGCTGCAGGGCGCCAGCGCCCGGCAGGCCGATACGAGGCTGCAGCAGCAGCGCATCGCCGCCATCGTCGGCAGCGGGTCGGTCTCGCAGCAGGATCTCGACAATGCCGACCGCAACCTCGATGTCGCCAACGCCGCAGTGGCCTCCGCCGGGGCGGCGGTTGCCGCCGCCGTGCGCACGGTCAGCGTGCGGCAGGCCGCGGTCAAGGTGGCGCAGGCCGAACTTGCGCTGGCGCAGTGGAACCTGTCGCGCACCCGGCTGGTCGCACCGGTCGACGGTGCGGTCTCGCCGTTCCTGATCCGCGCCGGCGATTACATCAAGGTGGGCGATCCGCTGCTGGCCATCGTCACCAACACCGGCTGGCGGGTGGTGGCGAACATGAAGGAGCAGTATGTCGCCACCATCCGTCCGGGCCAGACGGTCTATGTGCGGCTGGCCTCCGATCCGTGGACGATCCACACCGGCACGGTCCGCTCGGTGGCGCGCGGCGTGGAGCGGCCGGAAACGCAGTTCGGCGTACTGCCGTCGGTGTCCGTCGATCCCGACTGGGTGCGGCTGCAGCGCCGCTTCCCGGTGGAAATCTCGCTGGGCGACCTGCCGCAGCGGCGCCGGCTGTTCGACGGTGCCGACGCCAGCGTGCTGATGTTCATCGATCCCACCCAGAGCGCGGCCGGCGAAATCCGGCCGCAGACGCGGGAAGAGGCCGGCGGGCCTTCGCCGGCGAGCGCCGCTCCGGGGGGCACGCCGTGAACGACACACCGGCCGCAGCTCCGCCTGTCGCGGCGGCTCCGGCCGCCGCCCCGCCGGCTGTCGTCGCGGCGGCACGGCCGCTGCGGGCCTCGCCGGGTTATCAGGCGCTGGTGGCGGCCTGCGGCGTGTGGGCGGCGGTGATGGTGGCGCTGGCGCTGCATCTGGCAGACCCGTGGTGGGCGGGCATTTCGGCCTGGGTCATCGCGCAGGCCGGCAACGATCGCCATGCCCTGCTGGCCAAGGCCGGCATGCGCTTTCTGGGCACGATCTGCGGCTGTCTGGCGGGGTACTGGCTGGGGGCGCTTCTGGTCGGGCCGGGTCTTTTTCCGGTGGCCCTCGCGCTGTCGCTGGTGGCGTGGATCGGCGCCTGGCAGCGCTTCAGCAGCGCCTATGCCTATGCGTGGCTGGTGTTCAGCCTCACTGCCACCATGGCCGTGCTGGCGGCGGTCACGGAGCCGGCGTCTCTGGCCCCGTTCGTGCTCAATCGCTGGTTCGAGATCACCTCCGGCATCGTTACCTACAGCGTGGTGGCGATCATCCTCAATCCGGCGGCACAGCACGGCGGGCCCCTGCACGCGCCGGCGGCCGCTCCGGCGGGCCCGGCGGCGGGCAGCGCGGCGAGCGCGCAGTGGATGGCCGTGGAGCACACCGCCCTCATCGCGGCGCTGATTCCGCCGCTGCTGCTGGTGCTGTGGCTGGCGCTGGATCTGCCCAGCATCATGCAGGTGTTCATCAGCACGCTGGTGCTGGTCGACCGCGACATCGGGCAGATGCGGACGCGCTCCCGCCAGCGCCTGATCGGCTGCCTCGTGGGCGGCGCCGGCGGCATTCTGCTGGCCATCGTGCTGCCGGATTCGCTGTTCCTGTGGTCGCTGTCGCTGTTTACCGGGCTGTTCCTGCTTGCCTTCGTGCATCAGGGCAACCCGAAGACCGCCTATTACGGCACGCAGGGCGGCCTTGCCTTCCTGATGGGGTTGGTGACCGGCGCCGGGCCGCCGGCCAGTATTCTGCCGGTGGTGGAACGGGTGGTCGGCATCACCATCGGCGTCGCCGTTCTGGTGCTGGTGGCCGCGCTGATCCGCCCGCACATGGCGCGCCGCCTCCGGGCCGCCGCGCCGGCCTGATCCCGCAACCCGGCCGGCGCGTTTCGGGCGATTGCAGTCAGCCGCCGGCCGTCACGCGCTGGCGACAGCCGCCTCAAGCGCGCTGCGCAGGCCGGGGTCCAGCCGCAGGCGTGCGGCCAGCAGCGTCAGATAGGCCGTTCCCACCGCATCGGGCGGGCTGCCCAGTGCCAGCAGCGAGGCGGCATAGATCTCTGCGGCGAGTTCCGGCGTGGTCGCCCGCTTCACCACGCCGTCGATATCCAGAGGCCGGGCCAGTTCGGCATCGAGAAAAGCGCGCACGTCGCTGCCCACGCCGAGCCGTTCGAGCTGCGCGAGGA
Source organism: Pseudoxanthobacter sp. (assembly GCF_036822375.1). Lineage (NCBI taxonomy): Bacteria > Pseudomonadati > Pseudomonadota > Alphaproteobacteria > Hyphomicrobiales > Segnochrobactraceae > Pseudoxanthobacter > Pseudoxanthobacter sp. The sequence goes on from NZ_DAISHT010000067.1 coordinate 4,174, forward strand.
TGCGGCCGCGCTCGTGCTCGTCGATGGTGCCGTCGGCCTTGGCGGCCACGATCATGGCGTGCACCAGCGTTTCGGCCAGCGCGGCCGGTCCGCCGGGCGTGACATCGGGGTGGAAAGGCGAGCCGGGCGGCGGCAGCTGCGGCGGCGCGGCGGCGGGGGCGGCCTCGCCGCTCTTGCCGGCCTGCCAGTTGCGATAGGCGGTGTAGGCAATGGCGCCGACCGCGGCGAGGCCGCCATAGGTCAGCACCTTGCCGCTCATCTTGCGGATCGACTTGTTGCCGAGCAAGATCGAGACCAGCCCGCCGGCAAGGGCGCCGCCGGCCAGCCCGCCGAACTGCGCCCCCAGCTTGCCGCCCAGCTCGGTGCCGAATTTGCCGCCGATGGCATTGCCGATGGTGGCGGACAGGTCGTCGCCGGCCGCAGCGCCACCCGGGGCCGCGGGGGCGGCCGGCGCCGGGGCGCCCGCGGCGGGCCGGTTTTCGGCCGGGCTGCTGCCGCTCAGGGCCTCAAGTCCCTGCTGCAGCACCTTGCCAAGGTCGAGGCCGCCGGCGGCGGCGCCCTTTTCGCCACCGGCGCCGAGAAGCTGGTCGAGCAGCTTGCGGGGATCGATCATGGCGGGTCTCCTCGTCCTGCGTGCCGGTCGCACGGCTTCTGTGTGTCGCAGAAGGGTTGCGGCGGCGCCGGCCGCTGTCAAGGCGCGGGCTGCGGGCGAAAAAGCGCGCCGCCGCGCGATTCTTTTCCCGTCCGTTTTGCTCTAATGTGCGCGGCGAACTGCCAGGGAGTCCGGTCGATGAGCGAAGCTGAACCGAATGCGCCGAGCGTGAAGCCCGAAGAGGTGGCTCACTTCTCGGCCATTGCCGAGGAGTGGTGGGACACGACCGGCAAGTTCGCCCCGCTCCATCGCTTCAACCCGGTGCGCATCGACTATGTGAAGGCCACCATCTGCCGCCACTTCGGCCGCGATGCTGCCGATACCGCGGCGCTCGGCGGCCTGTCGCTGGTGGATATCGGTTGCGGCGGCGGGCTGCTTTCAGAGCCGCTCGCCCGTCTCGGCGCGGCGGTGACGGGGGTCGATCCCTCGCCCACCAACATCGCGGTCGCCGGGCTTCATGCCGAGCGCGCCGGCGTCGGCGTGGATTACCGCGCCACCACCGCCGAGGCGCTGGCGGCCTCCGGCGCGCGTTTCGACGTGGTGCTGGCCATGGAGGTGATCGAGCACGTCAACGACGTGCCGGCCTTTCTGGCCACCTGCGCCTCGATGGTGCGGCCGGGCGGGCTGATGTTCGCCGCCACGCTCAACCGCACCGCCAAGGCGTTCGCGCTGGCGATCGTGGGGGCGGAATATGTGCTGGGCTGGCTGCCGCGCGGTACCCACACCTGGAGCCAGTTCGTGAAGCCGGCCGAGCTGGAAGCCGCCATCACCGCTGCCGGGCTGACGATCGCCGGGCGCACCGGCGTCACCTACGATCCCTTTACCGGGGCGTGGAACCTGCACCCGCGCGATCTCGACGTGAACTACATGCTCTATGCCACGCGGCCGCCGGCGATCGCCGGCTGATTTGCGGGCTCAGGCGTCGCCCATCTCGTCGATGAGCAGGCGCAGCCGCTCCAGCGCGTCGGCATTGAGCCGGCGCAGGTGCGCCAGCGCCGCCGCGGCGCTGCGGTCGCGGGCCTCCATGGTGACCGGCAGGGTGGCGAGATAGCGCTCCGCGTCGTCGTCGAAGCGATGGTCGGGAAAAATGGCCCCCGGCGCCTCGCCGTGGTCGCAGCCGATGCAGCCGCGGTCGATGGCCACAATGGCCGCCCCGCGGGCCAGCGCCTCCAGCAGCACCAGCGGCTGGGCCTCGTTGGCGGAGGTGGAGGGCAGCACGAACACGTCGATGGCGTCGTAGAAGGCGCGCTTGGCGGCGCCCTTCAGCGGTCCGCCCCAGCGGAAACTGCCGGGAAACTCCAGCGCCGCCGCCTCCAGCGCCTGCCGGGTGGCGGCATCGCCCACCGGCCCGGCGACGCGGGCGATCACATCGACGCCGCGCAGGCGCAGCCGCCGGAACAGTGCGACGAAGCGCACCGTGCCCTTCGCGACCGACAGGTTGGCGAGGTGGCCGATCACCAGCGGGCCGGCGGGCCGGGTGGCGCCGGCGGCCGCCGGCACCATGAAGGCGTTGGGCAGCAGCACCGGCGCCGCCTTGCGCCACCGCCACACCCAGCCATAGCGCACGCCGAGTTCCGCCCCCATGCCGGCGCACAGCACAATGTGGCGCGTGCGCCGCGGCGACAGCGCGACAAGGGCCGCCATGCCGGCCTGCCAGCGGCTGATATAGGAAAAATTGTGGTGGTGCAGCCAGACGCGGTAGCCCAGCAGCCGCGCCGCCGCCGCCACCAGCACGTTGAGGCCGACGGCCAGCCCGATATCGCACGGCATGTAGAGCGTATCGGCCCCGCGCCGGCGCAGCACGCCGAGCCGCCAGCAGGCACGCAGCGCACGGCCGAGGCGGCGGAGCCGGGCATTGCGGCCGCCGGCATCGTCCGGCGGGCCGATGTTGATCGCTTCCGTCAGCAGCCCGGCCTCCGCCAGCACGGCCACCATGACCTCGCTGACGCGGGCCGTTCCGTCGAGCGGCGGGGGCAGGCGGCCGACCGCCACAACCCGCTGGCGGCGCCGCGGCGCGGCTTCCGTCATCGGCCTGCTCCGCGCGGCACCGCGCCGGGGCGGGAGCACCCGTTTTCGTCCGTCCGTCCCGCCGGTCTGCAAGCCGCCATGTTTCCTGCCGTCATCGTGCCGTTGCCGGGCCCTGTGCTGTCGGGGGCCGTCACAGGCCGGGCGGACTGCCCGTCATGCTGCCCGTCATGGCACCCGTCATGGCGCTGTCATAGCACGGGTACGCCGCCGCTGTGCTTGGCCTTTTCTTCCGGCTCGACATGGATCGCCACCCGGGCGCCGTCGATGGCATCTTCGAGAGCATCCTCGATCCGGTCGCAGATGACATGGGCATCCGAGACCGTCATCGAGCCGGGCACCACGAGGTGGAAATCGATGAAGGTGACGCGGCCGGCGTGGCGCGAGCGCACGTCGTGAGCCTCGATGGCGCCGGAGGCGTTGACGGAGATGATCTCGCGGATCATCGCCATCGTCTCCGGCGAGGCGCCCTCGTCCATCAGGCCGGCGATGGATTCGCGCATCAGCTTCCATCCCGCCCACAGGATGTTGACGGCGACGAGCGAGGCAATGGCCGGATCGAGCCACAGCACGCCGGTCAGCGCCACCAGACTGACGCCGATGAGGACGCCGACCGAGGACAGCACGTCGGTCAGCAGATGGCGGCCGTCGGCGACGAGGGCGGGCGAGCGCCAGCGCCGGCCGAAGCGGATGAGCGCCCAGCACCATGCCCCGTTCAGAACGCTGGCAAGCGCGTTGACCGCCAGACCCTGCGCCGGGGCATCCAGCGGACGGGGATTGATGAAGCCGTAGTAGCTCTCGCGCAGGATCATCAGCGCCGCCACCACGATGAGCACGCCGACCAGCACCGACGACAGATATTCCACCTTGGTGTGGCCGTAGGGGTGGTTGGTGTCCGGCGGCATCGCGCTGAGGCGCACCGCGAGGAAGGCCGTGATGGCGGTGGCCACATTGACGATGCTCTCCAGCGCGTCGGAATAGAGCGCCACGGAGCCGGTCAGGACGAAGGCCAGATATTTGAGGCCCAGCACCGTCACACCAATGACGATGGAGCCAAGAGCCAGAGACAGGGTGCGATCCAAAGCAGGCTGATCCTGCGGGCGTGCCAACCGGGCGAACGGATTGCATCCGGCCCGCCGGATGCGTTCGCCACGGTCTTGCCGGGCCGACTTGCTCGGCCGATCGCGCCACGCAACCACGTGCGAGCCTGTTGACGCGATCCCGACGGCTGCGCCCTCCACCGCGGCCGGCAGCGTGCTGCTGCGGCGGAGGCGGGCGGATGACCGTCGGTGGCTACTCCCCGATAGGGGGCTGGTAGAGCTTCGGGCCGCCGGAGTCAACCGGTCCCTTTGTCCCGTCTGGCAATAGGCCGGGCAGGGCGGCGCGGCACTTCAGTGCAGGTTGTCGCGAATTGTAAGCAGTCCGTCTCCCGATCATCCTTCGCAGGCAAAAGAGACAGCAAAACCCGGCGATCGCGCGCGCGAGATATTATCCTGAGCCGGCATCTGCCTTCACCGTTGCAGACCGGTTTCCGGACCGGGCGGATTTTGCTTTGCGAGGGACCGGAAACGGGGGATGAAACCGTGACCGGGATGGCGGCAGCGGGCGTGACTTCGCCGCATTGTGTGCCTGGTGCACAGGCCCGGCGCGTCTGGCGCGCCGGGCCGGCGGCGTTCAGGCGGCTTTCGCCGGAGCGACGGGGAGGAAGCGGCCGCTGGCGGGATCGAGGGCCGTCAGCTCGCCGGAGCTGATGTCGAACCAGGCTCCGTGGAGCTGCAGGCGGCCGGCGGCCTCGCGCTCCGCCACCCACGGGAAGGTGCGCAGGTTGGCGAGCGACTGGATGACGTTGGCCCGCTCCAGCGCCGTCAGCGGATCGAGGGCCGGATCGGGGTTGTCGCAGGCCAGGCGCTGACGGGCCGGCTCGATCAGCGTGATCCAGTGGCCGATGAAGTCGCCGGGCGTGGGCGGATTGGTGCCGGAGGCCATGAACGCCTTGACGCCGCCGCAGCGGCCGTGGCCGAGCACCACCAGATGCGGCACTTCCAGCGCCGTCACGGCGAATTCCAGCGCTGCCGAGGTGCCGTGGTGCAGGGTGTCCGGGGCATAGGGCGGCACGAGGTTGGCCACGTTGCGGTGCACGAACAGCTCGCCCGGGCCGACATCGAAAATGGTTTCGGGCGCGCAGCGCGAGTCGCAGCAGCTGACGACCATGATCTCGGGCGTCTGGCCGGCTTCCGCCAGATGACGGTATCGCTCGCGCTCGACGGCGAGGCGACCCTCTTTGAAGGCGGCATATCCCTCGACCAGACGCGCAGGCAGATTGGACATTGGACACTCATTCTCAGGGAGAGCGGCGAGCGGAGCCGCCTGCTCTGGGTTGCGGCTTTGCCGACGGGGTGCAGGCACGGCAGGGGCGGTCTGCTCTACGACTAAAGGTGAAAGAAGTGCAGCATCGCCGCCACAAAGTGGGTATGGTAAGAGCCATAACAAGACAACGTCGGACAACCGGCGCTCAATAAGACCTCGGGAGGAACACTGTCATGAACGCGCTGCTTATGGTCAGCCGCGCGATCGATGCCGTCAATACGGTGATTGGTCGCGTTGTTGCATGGCTGATTCTCGTTGCCGTCATTGTAAGCACGGCGAATGCGATCATCCGAAAGGCTTTCAACGTCTCGTCGAACGCCTGGCTGGAGCTGCAATGGTACCTGTTCGGGGCCGTTTTCATGCTCTGCGCGGCCTACACGCTGATGCGCAACGAGCATATCCGCATCGATATCGTGGTTTCGAACTTTTCCAAGCGCACCCGTGACTGGATCGACGTCTTCGGCCACATTTTCTTTCTGCTGCCGTTCTGCGCGCTGATGATTATCGATACGATACCGTTCGTGATCAGTTCTTACCGGCTTCAGGAGGCCTCGCAGAACGCCGGCGGCCTCATCCTGTGGCCGGCCAAGGCGCTGGTGCTGGCGGGCTTCACCCTGCTGTTCATGCAGGGCGTCTCCGAGCTCATCAAGCGCCTCGCGGTCATCATGGACCTCATCCCGGAGCCCTATCAGCACAGGGAAGGCCCGCACTGAGCCGGCGTTCTGCGCCGGCGGTGCTGCGTTTCCACGCTCCTTCTCCCTCTCGAACGCCCGGATGGTCCCCATGACCGCGTTTCTGATCGAGAACATGGCTCCGATCATGTTCGCGAGCCTCGTCGTCTTCCTTCTGCTCGGATACCCGGTGGCCTTTGCGCTGGCTGCCAACGGCCTGATGTTTGCCGTGCTCGGCATGGAACTCGGCCTGTTTCAGGAGAATTTCCTGCAGGCCATGCCCGAGCGCGTATTCGGCGTGATGAACAACGATACGCTGCTCGCCATTCCCTTCTTCACCTTCATGGGCCTGATTCTGGAAAGATCGGGCATGGCCGAGGATCTGCTTGATACCATCGGCCAGCTGTTCGGGCCCATCCGCGGCGGGCTCGCCTATGCCGTCATCTTCGTCGGTGCGCTGCTGGCGGCCACCACCGGTGTGGTGGCGGCCTCGGTCATCTCCATGGGCCTCATCTCGCTGCCGATCATGCTGCGCTACGGCTATGACCGGCGGGTGGCGAGCGGCGTGATCGCGGCCTCGGGCACGCTGGCGCAGATCATTCCGCCGAGCCTGGTGCTGATCGTCATGGCCGACCAGCTCGGCCGCTCGGTCGGCGACATGTATGCCGGCGCCTTCCTGCCCGGCATCATTCTGGCCGGTCTCTATGCCGGCTATGTGTTCGTGCTGTCGGTGTTCTTCCCCAAGGCCGTGCCGGCGCTGCCCAGATCGGCCCGCTCGATCACGGGCTTCCGGCTGGTGGCCCGTTCGGTGGTGGTGCTGGTGCCGCCGCTGTTCCTGATCTTCCTCGTGCTCGGCACCATCTTCCTCGGCATCGCCACGCCGACCGAGGGCGGCGCCATGGGGGCCAGCGGCGCCATTCTGCTGGCGCTGGCCAAGGGGCGTCTGAACTGGACGCTGATGCGGCAGGCGATCGATTCCACGGCCAAGCTGTCGTCGTTCGTGCTGTTCATCCTCATCGGCGCGCGCGTGTTCTCGCTCACGTTCTATGGCGTCGACGGCCACAAGTGGGTGGAGCACCTGCTGGTCGGGCTGCCGGGCGGGGCCATCGGCTTCCTCATCGTCGTCAACCTGCTGGTGTTCTTCCTCGCCTTCTTCCTCGATTTCTTCGAGCTGGCGTTCATCATCATCCCGCTGCTGGGGCCGGCGGCGAGCGCGCTCGGCATCGACCTCATCTGGTTCGGGGTGATGCTGGCGGTGAATATGCAGACCTCGTTCATGCATCCGCCGTTCGGCTTCTCGCTGTTCTTCCTGCGCTCGGTCGCGCCGACCCGGGCCTACAAGGACCGCGTGACGGGGAAAATGACCGATCCGGTGACGACCGGGCAGATCTACTGGGGCTCGGTGCCGTTCGTGGTCATCCAGCTGATCATGGTGTCGCTGGTCGTCGCCTTCCCGTGGATCGTGACGCACTATCAGAGCGGTCACGGCCCGGTGGATATTTCGACGATCGAGATCGCGCCGCCGCCAGCGGTGGACTTTGGCGGCGCACCGGCCGGCGGGGGCTTCAGCACCGGGGCGCCGCCTGCGTTCGACAGCGGCGCGCCGCCTGCGCCCCCCGCGTTCGATCCGGGTGCGGCACCGAAGCCCTGAGCGACACCAGGACTTGACAGCGGGAGGGGGAAACCCCTCCCGTTTCTGCATCCGGACCCTCGCCTGCGGGCGCCGGCCGGGCGTGATGAGGGCGTGGCGATGGCCGGGGCAGACAAGACCGCGACGGGCAGAACAACATCGGGCAGAACAACGGCCGGCATGACATCAGCCGGCATGACATCGGCCGGCAGGGCGACAGCGGGCCGGAGCGCCCCGGACAGGACGGCCGGGGACAGCAGGGCCATCGCAGGCCGGGCCGCGTCGGACAAGACGGCGGCGGCCAAGACAGCCGGGGCCACGGCAGCGGCGTTCAAGACAACCGGGACCACGGCAGCCGGCGTCACGACGGCCCCCGACTGGCCGGCGGCGGGCGCAGCCAAGGCGGGCCGGCGAGACGCGGTGCCGCCGGTCGCGGAGACGGGGCTGCCGGCGCCGGCCGGCCCGGCGCGGCGCCGGGCTGCGGCCGTCGTCCGGGCCGCCGTCGCGATATCGTGGGCCATCGGTCTTGCGGGGCTGCCGGCGGCGGCCGCGCCCGCCGGCCTTGCGACGGGTATTTCCGGGGCGCGCCTTCCGCTGCTGCCGGCCCAGTCGGGCTACAGCCCGCCGCCGGCGATCTATACGCCCTATGTGCCGCCGCGCGCCGGCATCGGGCTGCCGCCGTCGCCCGGTTATGGCGCGCGCAATCCGCCGGCCACCAGCGGCGCCCCGAAGCCGCCGCAGCCGGGCACGCCGGGTTGGGAGATACCCGCGCCGGACGGCAGTCTCTCCGTGGTGCTGCCGCCGGTACGCCCGCCGTGCGTCGTCTCGCCGACCATTCCCGGCGGCTGCCCCGGCTCGCCGCAGCCGGTGGCGCGCAAGCCGGCCGTCGAGCCCAAGCCGCCGGCAGCCACGCCGGCGCAGTAGCCGGGCAACCCCGCCGGCGGCCACGCCGGCGCAGTAGCCGGGCAACCCCGCCGGCAGCCGTGCCGGCGCAGTCGCGGGGCAAACTTCCCGGCTGCCATGCCGGCGCAGTAGCCTGCCAAAGCCGCCGGCCGCCGTCGGTGTCATCGACGGCGGTGGCCGGGAAAATCGGTGCAACCGGCGCCTGTCGCCGGCAAGGCGCCGCCGGGCCGCCGGCCGGCCCGGCACGCTGCGCCCCGGCTGGCTTCTCCGGCTCAGTCCCGACGGGGGGCAGCGGGCGCGCGGGCCCGCACAAGGCCCGGGGGCTCCGATGTGCAGAGGGATGGCGCGCAGCGGGATGGTGAACGTCGGACGGCAGGTACAAAAAAGCCCCGCGCAAGGCGGGGCTTTCTGTTGTCGGCGGGTGAGCGGCGGTTCAGACGCGGCGCTCGACCATCATGCGCTTGACTTCGGCAATGGCCTTGGCCGGGTTCAGACCCTTCGGGCAGGCCTTCGAGCAGTTCAGGATGGTGTGGCAGCGATAGAGACGGAACGGATCTTCCAGATCGTCGAGACGCTTGCCGGTGGCCTCGTCGCGGCTGTCGATCAGCCAGCGATAGGCCTGCAGCAGGATCGACGGGCCGAGATAGCGTTCGCCGTTCCACCAGTAGCTCGGGCACGAGGTGGAGCAGCAGGCGCACAGGATGCACTCATAGAGGCCGTCGAGCTTGCTGCGGTCCTCGTGGCTCTGCAGCCACTCCTTCTCGGGCGTGGCCGACACGGTCTGCAGCCACGGCTCGATGGAGCGGTGCTGGGCATAGAACAGCGTCATGTCGGGCACGAGGTCCTTCACCACCGGCATATGCGGCAGCGGGTAGACCTTCACGGTGCCGGAGATGTCGTGCATGCCCTTGGTGCAGGCCAGCGTGTTCGTGCCGTCGATGTTCATGGCGCACGAGCCGCAGATCGCCTCGCGGCAGGAGCGGCGCAGCGTCAGGGTCGAGTCGACCTTGTTCTTGATCCACAGCAGGGCGTCGAGAACCATCGGGCCGCAATCGTCGGTGTCGACGAAGAACGTGTCCACCTGCGGATTTTTGCCGTCATCCGGGCTCCAACGATAGATCCGGAACTCCTTCAGGTTGGTCGCGCCAGCCGGCTTCGGCCACACCTTACCCTCGGAGATCGTCGAATTCTTGGGAAGCGTGAGCTGGACCATGGTCTCGTCCCCGAAAGGCCCGCGTTGCGGGTCGCTTGTTCTTCAGCCCGCAACGCGGGCGGGCGGCTTGCACTGTCTTGCGCCGGGGCCGGAACGGTCCGGGCGGTTGCTCTCGATCACCGGTCCGGTCAGCCCTGAGGCGTGCGGACCATCAACACATTCTCGTCCGTGCGGGCCCCGATGCGATATCCGGCGCGCTCGAGCATCGCCACCGCATCCGCCCGCCAGCTTTCCTTCATCGCCACCTCCAGCACCACGGCACCGGGCAGGCTGGCGGCCGGAAAGGTGGCCAGCATGTCTGCCACCACCTCGTCCTCGCGGCCCTCGATGTCGATCTTCACGACATCCGGCCGGACGGGCGGCGCCCCGGTTGCCAGGGACAGGGCCTGTGCCAGCCGCACGCGGGCGACTGTCATCACCGGCCCGGACCCCGCTGGCGGCGGTCCTTCCAGCAGACGGGCCGACCCGGCGTTGCCGGGCGAAAGCAGGCAAAGCTGCCCGGTCCCGTCCTCAGCGCCGACCGCCGCTGCAACCACCCGGACCCGGTCCCTCGGAATGCGGTTCAGGGCCAGATTGGCCGACAGCCGCGCCCGCATCAGCGGGCTGGGCTCGAAGGCAATCACCCTGACATCCATCTTCGGGCGGCTCGCCGCCCAGATGGTGTGCACACCGACATTGGCGCCGATATCCACCAGCACGCCGCCGTGCGGCAGGTGTGCGGTAATCCAGCGCCGTTCTTCCGGCTCGGGCAGCCGCCCCTTGGCGACCAGCTCGAAATCGTCCCGGTTCTCCGCCGGATAACAGCGGAAGGTCAGCCCTTCCGCCGTCGCATCGGCAAACCGGCCCCGGCTGAACCGGGCAAGACCGCGGCGGAACATCCGCCGCAATCCTTCAGGTACGGCTCCCCGGCGCGACAGCCCCGCCAGAACGCGGTCGAGCGCCCTGAGAGGCCGGGACCCGGCCGGCCCCGCGGGGCTGTCCGGGTCAGAGGCCGGCAACCGCACTGCGATCAGTACACGCGCTTCTGCGGCGCGATGTACTCGATGTCGTTCGACATCGTGTAGGAGTGCACCGGCCGGTAATCGAGCGCGACGGTCTTGGCGTCGTTATCGGCCCAGGCCAGCGTGTGCTTCATCCAGTCGGTGTCGTTGCGATCCGGGTAATCCTCGCGGGCATGGGCGCCGCGGCTTTCGGTGCGGTTGCGCGCCGAATCCATGGTCACGACGGCCTGCAGGATCAGGTTCTCGTATTCGAGCGACTCGATCAGATCCGAGTTCCACACCAGCGACCGGTCGGTGACGCGGATGTCCTTGGAGTCGGCCCACACTTCGTGGATGAGCTTGTGGCCCTCTTCCAGCACGTCGCCGGTGCGGAACACCGCGCAGTTGGTCTGCATGGTCTTCTGCATGCGGGCGCGCAGGTCCGCGGTCGGCACCGCGCCGGTGGCGTAGCGCAGCCGGTCGAGGCGCTCGACGGCGGCATGGCCGGCATCGCGCGGCAGGTCGGCGTGCTTGACGCCCTTTTCCAGCACATCGGCGCAGCGCAGGCCGGCGGCACGGCCGAACACCACGAGGTCGATGAGCGAGTTGGAGCCCAGACGGTTGGCACCGTGCACCGACACGCAGGCCGCCTCGCCCAGCGCCATCAGGCCCGGAACCACCGCATCGGGATCGCCGCCGACCTTGGTCAGCACTTCGCCGTGATAGTTCGTCGGGATGCCGCCCATGTTGTAGTGGACGGTCGGCAGCACCGGGATCGGCGCCTTGGTGACATCGACGCCGGCGAAGATCTTCGCCGATTCGGAGATGCCCGGCAGGCGCTCGTGCAGGATCGCCGGGTCGAGGTGGTCAAGATGAAGGAAGATGTGATCCTTGTTCTTGCCCACGCCGCGGCCTTCGCGGATCTCGATGGTCATCGCGCGCGAGACGACGTCGCGCGAGGCCAGATCCTTGGCCGAGGGCGCATAGCGCTCCATGAAGCGCTCGCCCGACGCGTTGACGAGATAGCCGCCTTCGCCGCGCGCACCCTCGGTGATGAGGCAGCCCGAACCGTAGATGCCGGTCGGGTGGAACTGCACGAACTCCATGTCCTGCAGCGCCAGACCGGCGCGCAGCACCATGGCGTTGCCGTCGCCGGTGCAGGTGTGGGCGGAGGTGGCGGAGAAATAGGCGCGACCGTAGCCGCCGGTCGCCAGAATGGTACGGTGGGCGCGGAAGCGATGCAGCGTGCCGTCATCAAGGCACAGCGCAACCACGCCGCGGCAGACGCCATCTTCCATGATCAGGTCGATGGCGAAATACTCGATGAAGAACTCCGCCGAATGGCGCAGCGCCTGACCGTACAGGGTGTGCAGAATGGCGTGGCCGGTGCGGTCGGCGGCGGCGCAGGTGCGCTGGGCGCGGCCCTTGCCGAAATGGGTGGTCATGCCGCCGAACGGGCGCTGGTAGATCTTGCCTTCCTCGGTGCGCGAGAACGGCACGCCCCAGTGCTCCAGCTCGTAGACGGCAGCCGGCGCATTGCGCACGAGATATTCGATGGCGTCCTGATCGCCCAGCCAGTCCGACCCCTTGACGGTGTCGTACATGTGCCAGCGCCAGTCGTCCGGCCCCATGTTGCCGAGCGAGGCGGAAATGCCGCCCTGCGCCGCGACGGTGTGGGAGCGGGTGGGGAACACCTTGGTGATACAGGCCGTCTTGAGGCCCGCCTCGGCGCAGCCCACCACGGCGCGCAGGCCCGCGCCGCCGGCACCCACCACGACCACATCGACGGTATGGTCGATGAAGGGGTAGGCACGGCCGTTGATGCTCGGCGTGGGAGCCGGGCCGGCGTTGGATCCGTTCAACTCGGCCATGGTATCAAACTCCGAAGCTGATCTTGAGCACCGCCCAGACCGAGGCGAGCCCGATCACTGCGGAGAAGAACACGTTACCGATGAGCGACAGCCACTTCAGGACCTCGCCCTGAACGTAGTCCTCGATGATGACCTGCATGCCGAGCTTCATGTGGTAGACGCCCACGAGAATGTAGAGCAGCAGCAGGACGGCGGCGAACGGGTTGCCGATGATCGCCTTGGCCGAGGCATAGTCGGCGCCCTGCAGGCAGATCACCAGCAGAACGAAGACCACCGTGAGCGGGATCAGGACCAGCGCGGTCAGGCGCTGGCGCCAGAAATGCTCGGTGCCTTCCTTGGCAGAGCCGAGCCCGCTGATGGTGCTCAGCGGCGTACGCATGTCTTTGCCCATAACGTTTCCCCTGTGCGCCGCTCAGGCCACGACGAAGCCGATGATCCACAGCAGGATCGTCAGCACGATCGAGGCAATGAGGTGGATGCGGACGAACGTCTCGCGCTCCGCAGGCTCGAAGCCCTTGCCCAGATCGAAGATGAAATGGCGGATGCCGCCGAACATGTGATGGATCAGCGCCCAGGTGTAGCCGAACAGGATCAGGCGGCCGATGATCGAGCCGTAGATCGCGTTGACCACGTCGAAGGCACCCGGCCCGGAGGCGGCCGCGATCAGCCAGATCGCCAGCAGGATGGTGCCGAAATAAAGCGCGCCGCCGGTGATGCGATGGACGATCGACATCGCCATCGTCAACGTCAGGCGGTAGATCTGCAAATGCGGCGACAGCGGACGATTTGACTTGAGGTCGGCGTTCGACATCGTTCCCTCTCCGCTCGGTCCTGTGAGTGCGACCGGCCCTCGTCGGCCCCCGGGGGCTCTCGACCCGGCCCGGTTGGCAGAAGCCCGAGCCCGTTTCTTCGGCACCCCGCCGGCTGGCGTTGCCCGGTCGGCGCCATGGTGCGTGTCTCCGCCACCGGCGCGTGTCGACTGGAAGCCTTCTAACCCGTCATCGGCCGGTCGTCAAAGTGACGTA
>NZ_DAISHT010000068.1:0-17471 GCF_036822375.1 Pseudoxanthobacter sp.
TCCTCGAAGATCGGCTCGCCGGTCTCGCGGTCGAAGCCGGTCTGCACGGTGCGGATCAGGGTCTCGCCCTTGGCCTTGGCATCGGCCACGCGGGCGTTGAAGCCATCGACGTTGCGCACGCCGAGCTTCGACATCTTGCGATAGCGCTCCTCCATCTCCCGCACCGTCCACTTCAGCGCCACCACCGCCTTGCGGGGATCGGTGACGACCGGGGTCAGCAGGTGGGGAATGCCGTCATAGACGGAAAGCTCCAGCATCTTCGGGTCGACCATGATCAGGCGCAGCTGCTGCGGCGTCATGCGATAGAGCAGCGACAGGATCATGGTGTTGATGGCGACCGACTTGCCGGAGCCGGTGGTGCCGGCCACCAGCAGGTGCGGCATCCGCGCGAGATCGGCAATGACCGGCTCGCCGCCGATGGTCTTGCCGAGGCAGACCGCCAGTTTCTGCTTGGAGGTGGCAAAGTCGCCGGTGGCCAGCATCTCGCGCAGGTAGACGGTGTCGCGCTGCTGGTTGGGCAGTTCGATGCCGATGGCATTCTTGCCGGGAATGACCGCCACGCGCGCCGAAATGGCGCTCATGGAGCGGGCGATGTCGTCGGCAAGCCCGATGACGCGGGACGACTTGATGCCGGGGGCCGGCTCCAGCTCGTAGAGCGTGACGACCGGGCCGGGGCGGGCGTTGACGATCTGACCGCGCACGCCGAAATCCTCCAGCACGCCTTCCAGCATGCGGGAGTTGCGGTCGAGGGCCGCCTTGTCGAGCGCCTGCGGGCGGCCGGTGCTGCGCGGCTCGTCCAGCAGCGACAGCCGCGGCAGTTCGAACGGGCGGTCGCTGCCGGCCCTGCGCCCGGCGCGGCGCACCGGGGACGGCGGCGGCGAAATCGGGTCGTCGTTGTCGGCAAAGCCGTCATCGGTCTCAAACGGCAACTCGCCGGGCGGCTGCGCGAAGGCGTCCTCGCCGGTCTCGCCGGGGGCAAAGGCCGGCGGTGTGCTGGTCCAGCCGTCGCCGTCCGCATCGGCCGGGTCGGGCCCGCCGAACAGGAAGTCGTCGCCCACCGCACCGGACAGCGCGGCACCGGCGGATGCACCATCGGCGGCGGGCGCGGCGAAGGCCGGGTCGCCGGCCATTTCCGCGCCGGTTTCAGCAGTGCCGAAGCCGGGCTCCACGCGCTGGCCCGGTTCGCGACGGCGGCGTGCCGGCGGCTCGGCGGCCGTGTCGGCCCACTCGATGCCGATCTCGTCGTCATCCGGCTCGCGGGCACGGCGGGCGGCGCGGCGCTTCTCCTGCCAGCGGCGATACCAGGCGGTGGACGACAGCCACCAGTGGCCGGCGATGCCGGCCGCCGTCGCCAGCCGGCCCGGCGGCTCGTCGGCCTCCTCGCCGCGGCGGCGGTCGCGCGCCGGGCGGCGCCGCGGCGCCGGAGCGGGGTAGCCGGCGGCATAAATGAGCACCGCCAGCGCCGGCACGCTGAGCGCAATGCCCACGCCGGCCTCGCTGGCGCCGAGCAGCGACTGCAGCAGCCGGGAGGGGCCGGCCAGCAGCATGTCGCCCAGCGCGCCGCCAAGCCCGGTCGGCAGCGGCCAGGTGGGCGGCGGCTCCAGCGCGCCGAGGGCGGCGGCGACGATCAGAACGCCCGCGATCCACGCCGCCACGCGCGCCTTGCGCACCCGGCTGGCCCGGCCGCGGATCATGCGCGTGGCCCACAGCACCGGCAGCGCCAGCAGCACCACCACGCCGAGGCCGAGCATCTGGATGAGAAAATCGGCCAGCGAAGCCCCGCCAAAGCCCAGCCAGTTGTGGACGGGGGCATCCACGGCATAGCTGAGGCTCGGGTCGTTGACCGACCATGTGGCGAGGGCGGCCACCGTGGCGGCGACGCAGGCCAGAATGCCGAGCCCGCTCAGCAGGGCGAGATTGCGGTGCAGGAAGGCGATGATGCCGCCGGGCCTGTCACCCGCAGAGGCGGCACCGAGGTGGTCATCCGGCGGAAAGGGGATGGCTTTCGGCATGGGGCGCTGCAACCCTCCGTCAAACGAAAGTTTCGGCAAGCCGCGTCAGGGCGGCCTCGGTCACGTCGGGTGCGTCCACCAGCGCAAGGCGCAGGTGGTTCGTTGCCGGGTTGGTGCCGTCGGGTCCGGTGGCAGCAAGGTAGCCGCCGGGCACCGCGCGCACGCCGGCCTCGCGCCACAGCTTCAGCGCCGCCGCCTCGCCGCCGCCGAAGCGGGCGACGTCGAGCCACAGGAAGAAGCCGCCGTCCGGCACCACCTTGCCGAATGCCGGCGACAGCAGGCGGTCGGCAAGGGCGAATTTTGCATCGTAGAGGCGGCGGTTCTCCGCCACATGGGTCTCGTCGGCAAAGGCGGCGCTGCCCACCGCCTGCACCGGCGTGGGCACCTGCGGGGCGGCGATGTTGCGCAGGTTCAGCCAGCGCGCCAGAAAGGCCGGGTCGCCGGCGGCAAAGCCGCAGCGCAGGCCGGCAAGGTTGGAGCGCTTGGAGAGCGAATTGAAGACGATGACCTTTTCCGCCGTGCCGCTGGCCTTTGCCGCCGCCAGCGCGCCGGCCGGCGCCCCGGCCGCCTCGCGGTAGATTTCCGAATAGCACTCGTCGGCGAAGACGTAGATGTCGTGCGCGCGCGCCCATGCGATCAGCTTTGCCCAGTCGGCCGCGCCGGCCACCGCACCGTCGGGGTTGGCGGGGGAGGCGAAATAGAGGGCGATGGTGCGCGCCACCAGCGCCGGATCGAGGGCATCGAGATCGGGCAGGGCCTGCCCGGGCGCGGCGGCGAGCATCACCGCTTCCGCACCGGCGGCTTCCGCGCCGGCGGCATAGGCGAAATAGAACGGGTTCGGCAGCAGCACCGCCGGCCGCTCCGGCTGCTTTGCGGAGAACTGACGCGCGCCGAGCGCGGCGAAGAACAGCCCCTCGCGGCTGCCGTTGAGCGGCACGATGCCGGTTTCCGGGTCGATGAAGCCGTCGAGACCGAAGCGCCGGTCCAGCCAGCCGGCGACCGAACTGCGAAAGGCCGGCGTGCCTTTTATGGCCGGATAACGGCCGAAGCCGGCCAGGTTTTCCGCCAGCACCGGGCCGACGAAGGCCGGCATCGGGTGGCGCGGTTCGCCCACGCCGAGATCGATCGGCGGCGCGCCCGGCGCAATGCCCTCGATCAGCTTCGTCAGCCTTTGAAACGGCGATTGCAGGGCGGGCGTGGTGGTCATTGCGTCAACATGCTCGGCAGAGATTCAAACGGGGCGGGCCCGGCCTCACAGCCGTCCGCCCCGCCAGCCTAGCCGGAACATGGTTAAAAGCTTGTCACCGCCGGGGCATTGCCGTGGCAGGCGGCCGGCCTCAGAAGCGCACTTTCAGCGAGCCCTGCACGGTATTTTCCTGCGCGGTGGAGCCGATCTGGCCATAATAGCCGAGATCGAGGCGCAGGCCGTTGCCGGCCTCGAACACCACGCCCGCCCCCAGCAGCAGCGCATCGCGGGCGATGGGGGCGCCTTCCACCGTGTAGGGCGTGCTGGCGCTGACGAAGCTGAGCGTGGCGGTGGGCACCGGATTGGTGAAGGTGTGCTGCCAGGCGACATCGCCCTTGAGGGCGAAGCCCGCGGTGACCGGAATGGCAAACCGCGCCCCCAGCGTGGAGGCCACGGTGCCGAACGTGCCGGAACGGCCGGCCAGGGCGGAATCGGAGCCCTGCTCGGTGAAGCTGCCGCTGCTGACCCCGGTGTAGCTGAGGCCGGCAAAGGGTTCGAGCGCAGTGGTGCCGATGTCGAAACGGTAGCCGGCTTCGCCGAACACCTGCGTGATGCCGGCATTGTAGCTGGCGTTGTTGGCGGCGGAATAACCGGTGAAGACCACCGTGCGATCCACATCCACCGACTGCCAGGTGTGTGCCGCGCCGAGGCGCAGCGCCAGCGCATCGAAGGTCATGGCGCCATAGGCGCCGAAGGTGCCGCCGCGCATGGTGCCGGAGGAGGCGCGGGCATCGAGATCGAAACGGCCGCTGCCATAGCCGGCGAACAGGCCGAAGCGGGCGTCGCCGGTGCCGGTGGGCAGGGTGTAGTCGGCGCCGATCAGCCCGCCGCCGAGGCTGTTGCTGATGTCGGCGGTGTTCGGCTCTTCGCCGCCGTTGTTGCCGGTGCCGCCGTAGCCGCTGGCCCAGAAGGCGAGGCCGTCGGCCGGCAGGCCGGCGCGGGTGCCGGTCATCGGGCCATCGGGATAGACCGGCTGCTGCGCGGTTTCGAACAGGTCGGCCGCGGTGTCGCGCGGGCTTGCCCGCAGGCGGCCCAGAACCGCCTGCTGGATGAGATTGGCCTGCACCGTCATTACCGTGCGGATGCCGGCATAGATCTCGCCGGAAAGCGCATCGAGGGCGGCCGGGGCGGTCTGGAAGTTGAGCAGCACCATGGAGGCGAGCAGGCCGCTCGACAGCGGCAGGGTGTCGGCGCCGAGGCCGGTCTGACGCTGGTTCTCGGTCAGCCCGCCCAGCGAGAAGCTGGCCCCGCCGGCATGGCTGAACAGCACCGACACGCTGGAGCCGGTGTAGGTGAGGGTGGTGCCGAGGAACGGGTAGGCCCCGGTGATGCCGCCGAGCGGGTTGGTGACGCCGTCGAAAGTGCCGGTGATGCCGCCCGCCGCCGTCAGCAGCGTGTAGGACACGATGCCCGGCACGAAGCCTTCCAGCGTCGTGAGCGTGATGGTGCCGCCGGACAGCGTGAGCCCGCCGGTGGCCGCGATGGTATCGGAAACGCCGGCAGCCCCCACCTTGGCCGCATAGGTGGACCCGGGCAGGAAGGCGACATCGCCGCTGACGATGAGCGTCGCCACCGTGTCGCCGGTGGAATAGGAGCCGGAATTGGTGAAGTTGCCGTTGATCTGTCCGGCACCGACCACGGCGCCGCTGTTGGTCAGGTCGCCGGTGATGCTGCCGCGGGCATAGAACGTGCCGGTGTTGCTGACATTGCCGATGATCGAGCCGTTGTTGGTGGCGACGCCGGCATTGGAAAGGCGGCCGCTCACCACGCCGTTGTTGACCAGCGTGCCGTAGGAGGTGTTGTAGACCGTGCTGTTCAGCAAGGCCTGATTGGTCAGAAGCCCGTTGTTGGTGACGGTGCCGTTGATCGTGCCGGTGTTGGTGACGGTGCCGTGGGTGTGGTTCTTGACCGTGCCGTTGATGACGCCGGAATTGCTGGCGGTGCCGTCGTTGTCGAGGCTGCCGGTCAGCGAGCCGCCGTTGCTGTAGGTGCCGGTGCGGGTGTTGGTGACATCGCTGTTGGTCTGGCCGGAACCGCTCCATGTGCCGGAATTGGTGATGGCGCCGTTGACCGAGCCCGACTGCACGAAGGTGGCCGACTGCGCATTGGCGACGGCGCCGTTGATGAGACCGGTATTGGCGAAGCTGCCGGTGTTGGTCACCGTGCCGGCGATGGAGCCGCCGTTCGCGAAGCTGTTCGCATTCGCCACGTCGCCGGTGATGCCCTCCGTGCCGGTCCATGTGCCGGTGTTGGTGACATTGCCGTTGATGGTGCCGCTGCCGCTCCATGCGCCGCTGCTGGTGACGTTGCCGTTGATGGTGCCGTCGTTGGTGGCCGTGCCGGAATTCGTCACCGCGGCGGCGATCTCGCCGGTGTTGGTCAGCGTGCCGCGCGTCTCCACCGGGCCGGTGATGCGGTTCTGGTTGTCGAACGTGGCGCCGGTGTCGTTGAGGACGGAGCCGTCCAGCAGGCCGGTGTTGGTGAAGGTGCCGGTATTGGTGACATTGCCGGTCACCGAACCGCCGTTCTCAAAGCTGGCGCTGTTGGTGACGTTGCCGGTGATGAGCTCCGTTCCGCTCCATGTGCCGTCGTTGGTCACGTCGCCGTCGACGGTGCCGGTGCCGGCCCATGTGCCGGAATTGGAAACCCCGCCGCTGACGGACCCGGTGTTGGTGACATCGCCGGTGTTGGTGACGCCGGTTTCGATGGCGCCGCTGTTGGTCAGCACACCGGCATTGTCGACGCTGCCGGTGACGGTGCTCTGGTTATCGAGCGTGCCGGCGGCATCGTTGGTCACGGAGCCGTCGACGAGGCCGGTGTTGGTGAGGGTGCCGCTGTTGGCGACATCGCCGGTGACCGAGCCGCCGTTTTCGAAGGTCGCGGTGTTGGTGACATTGCCGGTGATTTCTTCGGTGCCGCTCCATGTGCCGTCGTTGGTCACGTCGCCGTCGACGGTGCCGGTGCCGGCCCATGTGCCGGAATTGGAAACCCCGCCGCTCACCGCGCCGTCGTTGGTGGCGTCGCCGGTGTTGGTCACGCCGGCATCGATGGTGCCGGTGTTGGTCAGCGTGCCGGCATTGTCGACGCTGCCGGTGATCTCGTTCTGGTTGTCGAACGTGCCGCCGGCGGCGTTGGTCGCGGAGCCGTCGACGAGGCCGGTGCTGGTGAAGGTGCCGCTGTTGGTGACATCGCCGGTGACCGAGCCGCCGTTTTCGAAGGTCGCGGTGTTGGTGACATTGCCGGTGATTTCTTCGGTGCCGCTCCATGTGCCGTCGTTGGTCACGTCGCCGTCGACGGTGCCGGTGCCGGCCCATGTGCCGGAATTGGAAACCCCGCCGCTCACCGCGCCGTCGTTGGTGGCGCCGCCGGAATTGGTGACGCCGGTTGCGATCTCGCCGGTGTTGGTCAGCGTGCCGCGCGTTTCCACCGGGCCGGTGATGGAGCTCTGGTTGTCGAGCGTGCCGTCGTTGATGACCGAGGCATCGAGGGGGGCGGTGTTGGTGTAGGTCTCGCCGGCATTGATGACGACGGTGCCGGCCAGTTCCTCTTCCGCCGACTGGGCCGCGGCGGGGGCGGCGAGCGAGACCAGCACGCCGCCGACGAGGGCGGTGCAGGCGACAAGGCGGGCGGTGAGACGCATGGCAGGGCGGGTGTCATGATGCGCGGCGTCGCGGCCGGCCGCCGGTCCGCCGGCCTTCCGAAGGGGTGAGGCGGCAAGGGGTCCCGCTTCGCTCCGTTCGCTTGCCACGCTGTTGCCTCCGCCCGCAGAAGTGCCCCCGGCCGCGGGGCCCGACCTGCGTGGCGAATCCCCGGCGGCTTCATGGCGTTAACCATGGCGGGCAATTCTTTAAGAAGGGTTCACCAAGGCAGACGAAAACGGCCCCCGCAAAGGGGGCCGTTAGCTGTTTCTTGAGATTTTCGCGGCCGGGCGCCTCAGGAAGCGAGGCTTTTGCCGATCAGGTCGGAAAGGGCCTCCACGAAGGCGGCCGGATCGTCCGGCACCTCGCCGTCGAGAATGCGGGCCTGCCCGAACAGCAGTTTTGCGCCGGCCTCCACAGCATCGGCCGCCCCGCCGGCGGCCGCCTTCGCCGCCAGCGCCTTGATCAGGGCGTGGCGCGGGTTCAGCTCCAGAACGGGCGCGAGGCCGCCGGCCTTCTCGCCCGAGCGCGACATCAGCTTTTCCAGCTGGCGGTCGGGACCATATTCGGGCGCGACCAGACAGACCGGGCTGGTGGCGAGGCGCTCGGAGGCCCGCACCGCACTCACCTTGTCGCCCAGCGCCTGCTTGATGAGGGCGGACAGCGCGGCGACATCGCCGGCCTTGCCGGCCTCCGGCTCGGACACGCCCTCGGCGAGCGGGATCTGCGCAAGGTCGTCGCTGCCCTGCGTGACGGAGCGGAACGGCTTGCCCTCGTAGCCGAGCGCGGTCTGCACCCAGAAGGCATCGACCGGATCGGTGAGCAGCATCACCTCGATGCCGCGGGCGCGGTAGCCCTCAAGATGCGGGCTGGAGCGCGCGGCGGCCTCGTTGTCGGCCAGCACATAATAAAGCGCGGTCTGGTTCTCGCGCTTGTCGGCCAGAATCTCGGCGAGGCTGCGCCAGCCGGCACCGTCGCGGGTGGTGCGGAAGCGGGCGAGCCCGAACAGCGCGTCGCGCCGGTCCGGTTCCTCGTAGAGCCCCTCCTTGAGCACCGCGCCGAACGCCTCCCAGACTTTGAGGTAGGCATCGGCATCGCTGCCGGCGAGCTTCTCCAGCTCGCCCAGCACCCGCCCGGTGAGCGCCTTGCGGATGGCCTCGATCAGCGGATTGTTCTGCAGCATCTCGCGCGAGATGTTGAGCGGCAGATCCTCCGAATCCACGATGCCGCGCACGAAGCGCAGCCAGCCCGGCGTCAGCGCTGCATCCTCGGTGATGAACACCCGGCGCACATAGAGCTTGATGCGGCCCTTGCGGTCCGGGTTGAAGAGATCGAACGGCCGCCGCGCCGGCACGAAGGCCAGCACCGAATAGTCCTGCCGTCCCTCGGCGCGGTAATGGATGGTCAGCGCCGGTTCGGTGCTGTCGCCGGTGAGGGCGGTGTAGAACGCGTTATATTCCTCCGCCTGCACCGCAGCCTTCGGCCGGGTCCAGAGCGCGGTGCCGTCGACGATCTGCTGCGCCTCGCTCTCGCCGGCCTTGCGCAGGCTGATCGGCACCGGAATGTGCGCGGCGTGGGTGCGCACGATGTCTTCAAGGCGCAGCGCGTCGGCATAGTCGCGGGCGTCGTCGTTGAGGACGACGGTCACGCGGGTGCCGCGCGCCGGCGCATCCGCCCCGGCGGGTTCGACGGTGAAGGTGCCGCTGCCGTCGGAACGCCAGGTCCACGCCTCGGCGGCGCCGGCGCGGCGGCTGGTGACGACGACCTCCTTCGCCACCATGAAGGCGGAATAGAAGCCGACGCCGAACTGGCCGATGAGGGCGCTGCCGTCCTGTTTCTGCTCCAGCGCCTCCACGAAGGCACGGGTGCCGGAGCGGGCGATGGTGCCGAGGTTGTCGGCCAGCTCCTGCCGGCTCATGCCGATGCCGTTGTCGCTGATGGTGAGCGTGCCGGCCGTGCCGTCCGGCTCCAGCACGATGCCGAAGGCGGTGTCGCCGGCGGCGAGGCTCTCGTCGGTCACGGCCAGATGGCGCAGTTTCTCGCAGGCATCGGCCGCATTGGAGATCAGCTCGCGCAGGAACACATCGCGGTCGGAATAGACCGAATGCACCATCAGCCGCAGAAGCTGGGCCACATCGGCTGCAAAGGCGTGCGTTTCGGCGGCCGGGTTCTCCGTCCGGGTCACGCTGTCGTTATCCACGCTGTCGTTATTCATGGGTTGCATTCCGTCGCTCGGCAGTCCCGGTGCCGGCTGGCGAAAGCCGGCGCCGGGTCGGAGATGACAAAGGGTTCGCGCAGGGCCCGGCCAGCAGGCCCGCGCAGCCGTGTTCTATATCGGCGGCGGGCCGTCCGCGATCAAGGGTGGCGCGGGCGCGCGGGCGGCTGTGACCGCGGTGCAGCACGGTTGACGGCAATGCGGGCGGCATGGTCTTTCAGGCTGCCGTCTGCGGCGCCGGCGATCTATCATGAAAGGGCGCTGCCCGCAGCGCGTCCGGCCGGCGGCCGGAACCCGATCGACGACAAGGCTCAAGACCATGCGGCGCTCCAGCGCATTCAACCTGCCGAACATTCTCACCTACGCCCGCATTGTTGCGGTTGCGGCTGTGACGCTGTTCTATTTTCTGCCGGGGGTGGAAATACGCTGGGTGGCGGTTGGCATCTATATTGCTGCCGCGATCACGGATTTCTTCGACGGATATCTTGCCCGCGCATGGCAGCAGCAATCGGCGCTGGGGCGAATGCTGGATCCGATCGCCGACAAGCTGCTGGTGGCGACCTGCCTGCTGCTGATGGCGGCCGACGGCACCATTGCCGGCATCTCCGTCGTGGCGGCCATCGTGATTCTCTGCCGCGAGATTCTGGTGTCGGGCCTGCGCGAATTTCTGGCCGAACTGCGGGTCAGCGTGCCGGTGACGCGGCTGGCCAAGTGGAAGACGACAGTGCAGCTCATCGCCGTGGGCGTGCTGCTGGCCGGGCCGGCCGGCGACCGGCTGCTGCCGATGACGACCGATATCGGCATCGTGCTGCTGTGGCTGTCGGCGATCCTGACGCTTTATACCGGGTTCGACTATTTCCGGGCCGGCATCGGCCATCTGGTGGACTGAGAGGGCGGCGGATGAAGGCCATCTATTTCGCCTGGGTGCGCGAGCGGATCGGGGTGGAGGCGGAAGAGATTGCGCCGCCGGAAACGGTGGCGACTGCCGCCGACCTGATCGACTGGCTGGCGACGCGCGACGAGGCTCACGCCTTTGCCTTCGAGGACCGCGCCGCCATCCGGGTTGCAATCGACCGCCGCCACGCGCAGCCGGGCGCAAGCCTTGCCGGGGCGCGGGAAGTGGCGTTCTTTCCGCCCATGACGGGCGGCTGAAAGACGGGCGGCTGAAGGACGGGCGGCCGGGGCCGGGGCTGATGACCGGCGGCCGGGGGCCGCGAGGCGGGAGGGCCGGACGATGATCGTGGAAGTGCGCATCGAATCGCGGCTGTTCGATCCCGGCGAGGAGGCCGCCCGCCTTGTCGCCGGCCGCGCCGACGTGGGCGCGCTGGTGAGCTTCGCCGGCTATTGCCGCGACGAAGGCGGCCGGCTCGCCGCACTGGAACTCGACCACTATCCCGGCATGGCGGAAGACGAGATCGCCCGCATCGGCGCGGAGGCTGCCGGCCGCTGGGCGCTGAGCGGCCTTCTGGTGGTGCATCGCCACGGCCTCATCCGCCCCGGCGAGCCGATCGTGGTGGTGGCGGCGGCCAGCGCCCACCGCGCCAGCGCCTTCGCCGCCACCGAGTTCGTCATGGACTATCTCAAGACCCGCGCCCCCTTCTGGAAGAAGGAGCATCTCGCCGATGGCAGCGAAGGCGAGTGGGTGGCCCCGAAGGACAGCGACGAGGCCGCCACGCGGCGGTGGTGACGCAGGCCGCCGGACCGGTCATCGAGATCAGGTTCCCCTCTGAGGACGAAACCGGCAGGCTCGCCCGCGCGCCGCCATCGGCACGGCCGGCCGGCTGCGACGCGAGGCGGAGGCCTTCGCCCTTACCGGCATCGTCGCTTCAAGCCGCTCCACGACGAACGCGGGTATCCGGGACGAACGCGCATATCCCGCGGGCGATGAGGCGCTGCGGGCCGCGGCCGCGATCATCCGGCGGAATATCCGCGCGAGCGACACTGTAGCGCGGGGGAGGCGGCGAGGAATTCGTCCTCTGCCGGCCCGGCACCCGCACCGGGCAGGCAGAGGCGGTGCCTGAGCGCATCCGCCGGCGGGTGAGCGAGGCGGAGATTCTGCCCGGCCGTCAGGCCGTCAGCCCGCCAAACCACGCATTGAAGAAGCCGGCGTACATTTCCGGCCGTTCCAGACTGAGCGAGTGGCCGGCGCCGGGCGCCACCACGAACTGGCAGTCGGGCATGCCGGCGGCCATGGCCTCAAGGTCGGCGCGCTGGATGATGCGGTCGAATTCGCCCCACACCACCAGATGCGGATGGGCGATTTCGCCCATGCGGGCCTTCAGTTCGCCCAGCTCATATTCCGCCGTCAGCCCGTAGGGCGTGCCGAACCAGATGCCGTCGGAGACCGCGAAAGTCTGGTCCACGATGCGCTCGAACAGCGCGGCGGCGTCGGCGGCATCGGCGCGGAAGGCGGCGAGCTTGCCCGGCGCAAGGCTCTCCGGCACGAACAGCCGCGGCATGGTGGTGGCCATCACCGCGCGGGTGATGTCGCGGCTTGATTTCATCAGGCCGAAGCCGGCCGTCATCTCCGGAGTGAAGCGGATCGACAGCGGCGAGACCGGCGAGAGCGAGAACACGCGGCCGAAGCGCTGCGGCGCCTTCAGCAGCATGCGGGTGGAGATGATGCCCCCGGTGGAGTGGGTGGCGAGGTGGCAGAACCCGATGCCGAGCGCATCCAGCGCCGCCAGCATGTCGTCGGCGTGGCGGGCGATGGAGTAATTGGCGAAATCGGGCAGCGGGGCCGGCTTGTCGCTGTCGCCGCAGCCGCGCCAGTCGACGGCGACGACGCGGATGCCGGGCGCAATGGCGGGCGCGGCGCGCTCCAGCCAGTCCTTGCTGGCCAGATTGCCGTGAATGAACAGCACCGTGGTGCGGCCTTCGCCCCACACGCGGAAGGCAAGTTCGAGGTCTCCGACGCGCACGCGTTCGGCCATGACGGTCTTTCTCCGGGTCTTGCGGCAAAAGCGACCGGCCGGGGCGGGCTCAGACCACCCCGGCCGGCAATCGGTCGCCCGCCCGGCCGTCGCCGGGCGGGAGCCCTTTACTTGTTCAGCCCCTGCGGGGTGGCGACGGCGGCCGGCGCGGCGGCCGGCGCCATGCCGCCCGGCCCGCCGTTGATCATGATATCCACCGCCACCGGCGACATCTGCGGCACGCGGCCGGTGGTGGCGAAATCCACCGCATCCTCGGCAAACTCCACCGGGTCGTCGGTGTGCACGAAGTGGGCGCTCTCCGGATAGACCTTCACCTCCACCTTGCGCCCGGCGGCGCTCATGCGGCGCATGAACGGCAGGATGATCTCGCGCGACAGATCGGTGCGGCCGTTGAAGGCGGTGCCGGGAATGAACGGCTCCTTGTCGCCGAAGGCCAGGAAGATCGGCGCCGTAATCTGCGGCAGGCGGTTATAGAGGCTGTTCGGATCGCCCTTCTGCATCTCGGCCGCCATGGAATAGATGTCGAAGATGAAGACATCGACCCATTGCTGCAGTTCCTTCGGGTTGCCGGCGATCATGCCGGTGCGCTGGTCGGTGTGCAGGCGGGCATACCAGCTGTCGCGCAGGAAATAGCCGCTCTTCGAGGGCGTGACGGCACCGGTCACCGGGTCGCGCTTGCGGAAGTGGAAGAAGTCGTCGATCTGCTGCGCCGTCAGGTTCTTTTCGCGCTCGCGCAGGCCGGTCTGGTCCCAGACCTTCGCCCAGGCATCGAAATTGTGGGCAAAGGCGGGGTTGAAGAGATCCAGTTCCTTGCCCGGCGCAACGGTGATCTTGCGGTCATATTCCTCAAGGCCGGCCGGGGCTTCCAGAACGAGGGACTTCACCGCGTCCGGCCAGCTGAGGGCATAGCCCAGCACCACCTGACCGCCCATGGAGTGGCCCATGTAGCTCGCCTGTTTCACGCCGAGCTGGCCGACGACCAGATTGTGCACCACCTCGCGCATGTCCTGCAGGCTGCGCGCCGGGCTCTTGCCGAGGTTGCCGGGGCCGGACTTGCCGTAGTGCGGCAGGTCGGGAACGATCACCCGCAGGCCGCGCTCCAGCGCGATCTTCATCACGTTGCCGTAATGGCCGCCGAACGCCCCCTTGCCGTGCACGATGACCAGCGTTTCCGGGTTGGGATCGCTGCCGGCATATTCGTCCATGTAGGCGATATCCCACGCCACGCCGCGCCCGTCCTTCACGGTCGCGTGCTTCACCGGGAAGGGGTAGCGGACGAAGGTGTCCCAGAACGATTTGTCCGGCGTGACGGCGGCAACGTCGACCGAGGCGGGGGTGTAGGTCTTCACCGTGTAGCGCTGATTGCGGGTGAGCCGGGCGACATCGTCGAAGAAGCTCACGACCTTCGGGTCGAATTCCTTGTGCTTCAGGATCGAGAACACGCCGTAGTGGGCGACAGGGCTGGTCTCGGTCACCAGATCGGCCCCGGGGATGCGTTCGGCCGCCTTGCGGGCCAGCCCGGCATTGAGCCACTGGTCGTTGTCGATGTGCATCACCATGGTGCGCGCGGTGATGCGGCCGAGATCGGCGTTGATGTTGTACGTCTCGCCGGCGCGGTTGCGCCAGATGAGGTCGACGGCATCGAAAAGCTGCGCGCGGGCGGCAATGTTGGCGCCGGCATTCGGGTTCGGCGGCTGCCAGTAGAACACATCCGGTTCCACCTTCTTCCAGTCCTGCGTGGACCGGAAGCCAAAGTCGAAGCCGGTCAGGTTGAGGATCGACCAGCCGAAGGCGACGCCCTGATTGGGGTGCTCGGATTTTGGCAGATTATAGTAGTTGCCGCCGGTCTTGCGCCACTGCGGATCGGATTCGATGGCCGCCGTCATCAGCTGGAAGGTCCAGTTGCCGACCGGGTCGGCGCCGTCCGACTGGGTGGTGCCGCCCACCGGCAGAAGGCCGTTCATGAACTGCGGGTGCATCACGCCCCACACGAAGCTCTGGGTGGCCCCCATGGAAACGCCGGTCACGAGGGCGGCGTGCGACACGCCGAGGTGATCGCGCAGCAGGCGGTAATTGGCCTGCACCATGTCCATGTAGCTGTATTGCGGGAACTTCTGCCCCAGCCCGTCGGAGGGCTTGGAGGTGCCCCACAGGCCGAGCGCATCCACCAGCACGACATAATACTGGTTGGTGTCGATCGGCCGGTCGGGGCCGATCAGCGATCCGCCGGTCAGCGCGCTGCCTTCCACCCAGTGGGCATACATGTCGGTGGCATCGCCCGAATAGAATGCGTTGACCACGACGGCATTGGTGATCTCGCCGGCGGCATTGCGCCGCGGGGTGCCGAGGGTGATGTAGGCGGTGCGCAGCGGCGCGGCCCCGAGGGATTCCAGCGTGGTGCCGCCTTCGCCGCCGTTCTCCCACTTTGCCGGCGTGTCGAGGTCATATTTGCCGCCGATGCGGAAGTCCCTGATTTCGTAGAACTGTTTCAGGTCGCAGAAGCGGGCCTGCGAGCAGACCGGCGTCAGCGGCGCGGGCACCGGGGCATCGCCGGCAAGGGCGGCCGGGGCGCGGGCGAGGCCGGCGAAGACGAGAACCGCCAGCATGGCGGTGCGGCGGGGGCTGTGCTGAACGGGTGTTGGCATCGTTTCGGTCGCTTCCGCTGTCGTTCTTGTTGTTTCCGGGCCGGTGCAGGCGGTCCGCCACGCGGGCCTGCGCACGATGCCGGCATTGCCGCCCGCCGGCAATGCGTCTGCTCACCGCGCACCCCCGGCGCGCCGCGGCCGTGCCGCCGTCGCCCGGTCACGGGGATGTTTATTCTCACGCAGGTTTGATTTTTCGCAGTGCGCCGGCAGCGTTCCTCCGTTGGACATGTCATTGTGGCTGTGCGAAGGACGGGCGATTTTGTGATCATATATTCACCGGCCCGGCAGGCATTGTTTGTGCACAGATGGACCGGTCGTCGTAAGTCATTCAGACGTTTTGAATATCTGCTGCCGGAGTGCCATGGTGGCGCTGGAAGGCTCGACGGTGTCGCGGCCCGTGTGCGGGGGCGGTCCGTCTGAGGAAAGGAAATCTCTCGTGCGCTCTGGTAACGATCAGTCGGGCAGAACGGCCCGAAGCGGCCCGGTGCGGTGGCGCAGGCCCGGCCTGCTGCTGGCCCTCTCCATGGTGGCGCCGCTGGCGCTGGCGGGCTGCAACCGGACGCCGGAAGAGCCGGCACCGCAGATCCGCCCGGTGCGCACCATCGTGACGGAGCAGCGCAGCACCGGCGACAGCGTGTCGCTGACCGGCCATGTGGAGGCCAAGAACGAGGCGAGCTACGGCTTCCGCATCGGCGGCCGGCTGGTGGAGCGCCTCGTCAATGTCGGCGACCACGTGGCGCCCGGGCAGGTGCTGGCCCGTCTCGATCCCGCCAACGAGCAGAACGAACTGCGCTCCGCGCACGCCGCCGTCACGGCGGCGCAGTCGCAGCTGGGCCTTGCCCGCAACGACTATCAGCGCCAGCGCCAGCTGCACGACCGCGGCTTTGCCGCCCGGGCCGTCTACGAGCGTGCCGAGCAGGCGCTGAAGGCGGCCGAATCCGGCCTTGAGGACGCGCAGGCCCGCCTGAAGCTGGCACAGGACCGGCTCGACTTCACCGAACTGCGGGCCGATGCCGCCGGCACCGTGACGGCGCGGCGCGCCGAACCGGGCGAAGTGGTGGGCGCCGGCCAGCCGATCGTTCAGGTCGCCCGCAAGGACGGCCGCGATGCGGTGTTCGACGTGCCCGCCCAGCTTCTGCAGCAGACCGCGTCCGATCCCACGGTCATCGTGTCGCTGGCCTCCGATCCCGCGGTGACGGCCAAAGGCCGCGTGCGCGAGGTGGCGCCGCAGGCCGATCCCGTGACCCGCACCTTTGCCGTGCGCGTCGGCCTGATCGACCCGCCGGAGGCGATGCGCCTCGGCACCACCGTCATCGGCCGCGTCAGTCTCGACAGCGGCCCGGTGATCGAGATCCCGGCCTCCGCGCTCACCCGCGCCGACGGCGAGCCGGCGGTGTGGGTTGTCGACCCGGACAAGAAGACGGTGTCGCTGCGCAGGATCGAGGTGCTGCGCTTCACGCCGTCTTCGGTGGAGGTTTATGGCGGCCTGCAGGCCGATGAACTGGTGGTGACGGCCGGCGTGCAGGCGCTGCATCCGGGGCAGGAAGTCCGCCTGCTGGGGACGCAGCCGTGAAAGAAGGTTTCAACCTTTCCGCCTGGGCGCTGAAGCACCGCTCCATCGTGCTTTATCTGATGCTCGTTGCGGTTCTGGCCGGCGTTCTCGCCTACCAGAAACTGGGCCGTGCCGAGGATCCGAGCTTTGTCATCAAGACCATGGTGGTGCAGGCCCGCTGGCCCGGCGCCACCGTGGAGGAAACCCTCAATCAGGTGACCGAGCGGCTGGAGCGCAAGCTTCAGGAGGTGCCGAAGCTCGATTACCTGCGCTCCTACACCAGCGCCGGGCAGACCACGATCTTCGTCAACCTGCTGGGTTCGGCCACCGCCGACGAGGTGCCGGATATCTGGTACCATGTGCGCAAGAGCATCGGCGACATGGCCCCGACCCTGCCGCAGGGCGTGATCGGGCCGGGCTTCAACGATGAGTTCGGCGATACCTTCGGCATCATCTTCGGCTTCACCTCCGACGGCTTCACCCACCGCGAACTGCGCGATTATGTGGAGACGATCCGCTCGGAGCTGCTGCATGTGCCCGATGTCAGCAAGATCGAGATGCTGGGGGCGCAGGACGAGCGCATCTTCGTCGAATTCTCGATGCAGGAGCTGGCCAGCCTCGGCATCAACCGTCAGCAGGTGCTGCAGGCGCTGCAGACGCAGAACCTCGTCAGCCCGGCCGGCACGATCGAGACCGGCAACGAGATCCTGTCGCTGCGCGTGACGGGGGCGTTCCGCAGCGAGCAGGACATCGCCAACGTCAATCTGGTGGTGAACGGCCGCGTGCTGCGCCTGTCCGACATCGCCACCGTGCGGCGCGGCTATGCCGATCCGCCGCAGCCGATGTTCCGCGTCAACGGCCAGCCGGCCATCGGCCTGGCCATTGCCATGCGCGACGGCGGCGACATCCTCGCCCTCGGCAAAAACCTGACGAGCCGCGTGCACGAACTGGTCGGCAACCTGCCGATCGGCATCGACGATCATCTCGTGGCCGATCAGGCGGTGACGGTGCACGAGGCCATCAACGAGTTCATGACCTCGCTGGTGCAGGCGGTGATCATCATTCTGGTGGTCAGTTTCGTCAGTCTCGGCGCGCGCGCCGGCACGGTGGTGGCGCTCTCCATTCCGCTGACGCTGGCGGTGGTGTTCGCGGTGATGCAGATCACCAACATCGATATGCAGCGCATCTCGCTCGGTGCGCTCATCATCGCGCTGGCGCTGATGGTGGACG
>NZ_DAISHT010000069.1:0-17278 GCF_036822375.1 Pseudoxanthobacter sp.
TGCAGCAGCAGCTCGACAAGCGCGCCGAAGAGCAGCGCCAGAAGCTGATCGAAGAACAGAAGAAGGCGACGGCCGGCGAGAGCCAGCCGGCGCAGTAACGCCGCCTGCCGCGATCGCGTCTGCCGCATTCGCCCGATCGTTCAGGGGCTGCACCGCATTGCGGTGTGGCCCCTGTGCTTTTGCGGCCGGCAGCGACAGCACGTCGCGTGCCGCCGTGCTGCAGCGGCAACCGCAGGGCGTTAACATGCCGGTCACCGGGCCGGGCCGCAGGCGGTCCGGGCAGCTGGGTGAGGGCGTGGCATGGATTCGGCGTCGGTTCTGTTCGTGAAAGCCATCCTGTTCGTGAAAGCCATGGGGTTCGGGCTGGCGGTGGCTGCACCCGTGGGGCCGATGGCGGTGCTGTGCATGCGCCGCACGCTGGTGCAGGGCTGGCGGCACGGGCTCGCCACCGGGCTCGGCATCGCGGTCGGCGACGGGCTTTATGCGCTGGTGGCGGCGCTCGGCCTTGCCAGTGTCTCCGCCTTCGTCTTCGCCTATGAGAAACCGCTTCATGCGGCGGCCGGGCTGTTTCTGCTCTATCTCGGCGTCAAGACGTTTCTGGCGCGGGGGGCCGACGCGGACGCGCCGGCGCGTCCGGTCAGCGGCACGCCGCGCGGCCACTTCGCCAGCGCCGTGCTGCTGACCCTGACGAACCCGCCCACCATCATCATGTTTGCAGCCATCTTCGCCGCGCTGGCGCCGGCGAGCGGTTTCGAGCCTTCTGCGGCCGCGCTGACGGTGGGCGGCGTCATGGCGGGCTCAATGCTGTGGTGGGTGCTGCTGACGGCGGTCGTCATGGCTTTCCGCCACGCCATCGGCCCGCGGGTGCGCCGCTGGATCGACCGGATCGCCGGGGCGGCGCTGGCCGTGTTCGGTCTGGCGGAACTGCGCCGGGCGCTGTGAGCGGCGGCGCCGGCCTCAGTGCCGGCGCGTGTCGCGGCTCAGGTAGCGGCCGTCCTCAACCTCGAACACCTCGTCGACCTGCGGATGCCGGACCGGCTCGCCCGATTCGTCCGGCATCAGATTCTGCTCGGAGACATAGGCGATATATTCCGATTCCTCGTTCTCAGCGAAGAGGTGATAGTAAGGCTGCTCCTTAGTGGGGCGGATTTCTTCCGGAATGGACAGCCACCATTCTTCGGTCTTGTCGAATGTCGGGTCGACATCGAAAATGACGCCGCGGAACGGATAGAAGCGGTGCCGGACGACCTGGCCGATATTGAATTTCGCGCTCCGGTATTTATCCATCGTCTTGTCCAGCATCTTTCCGGTTTGGCGGCCGGCCCGGCCGGGGCCGGGCGGCTTGCCGCAGGGCAGGCGGTTACCCGGGCCGATTCAGCCCGCCCCCGCATTCCTGCTGCGCTGAATGGCGTCATGAGCCCTGCGCCGTCAAGGGATCTGCGATCACACGGGGCCGCCATTCGCCCGACCGTGCCGCCTCGCGGGGCCGTCAGGCCCGGGGCGGCGGCGTGTGCTGCTGCGCGTCCTGCGGGACCGGTGCGTCGTGCGGCGTATCCGGCGCGGCGGCTCCGGTATCAGGCGCCGCCTCGCCGGCGGCGGCCCGGCGCTGCAGGCCGCGCCGCGGGTTCTTGACGGCCCATTTGCGATGGGTCCACATCCACTGTCCCGGCGTTTCGCGGATCCACGTTTCGAACTGCCGGTGCAGGCCGGCGGTGGCGGCGTGCACGTCGGCCTGCCGGTCGTCGGTTTCCGGCACCTCGACACGGGCGGCATCGACGAGGAAGGTGGCCCCTTCCAGCCGGCGCACCAGCACGGCATAGAGCGGCCCGCCATTGCTGCGCGCCAGCAGGGCGGGGAAGGGGTTGGCGAGCGCCGGATGCCCGAAGAACGGCACGCTGATGCCGGCCCCCTCGCGCAGGTCGCCGAGAATGGCCACCGTGCCCCCGCGCTTGACGTGCGCCAGCAGGTGGCGCGCGGTGCTGGGGGCCTTGGGCAGCAGTTCCTCGTAGAGCGGGCGGCGCAGGTTCAGAAGCCAGCGGTCGATCAGCGGGTTCTGGACACTCTGGTAGACGCTGACATTCAGCTGCCCGTAGGGCCGCCCGGAAAGTACGGCGACTTCCCAGTTGGCCATATGCATGGCGACGAACACCGCCTTTTCGTGGGGCTGCGTCAGAACGTTGAGGGCGCCGGGCGCGACGACGACACGGCGGCTGTCGGCGGCGAGACGGTCGAGCTGGATGGTCTCGGCCATCACCCGCCCGTAATTGTTCCACATCTGCTTGACGATGCGGCGCCGTTCGGCCGGGGTCAGTTCCGGCATGGCGAACGCCAGATGGCTTTCGGCGCGCTTCTGCCGCCGCGTCAGCGGGGCCAGCGTCTGCCAGATGGCGCCCATGCCGGCCGAAGCCATGTCGAGTGGAAACAGACGCACGATGCCGGCCAGCAGGCGCAGCGCGGCATATTCCACGCGGTGCTGCAGCGTGATGCGCGGCGGCGCGGATTTTCCGGTTGCAGACACGATCACTCCGCCCGGCAAGAGAGGGCGCCGCCCGGCCCGCGCCCCGTCCGGGCGCGCGCCCGTTGCGGCGCGGAATGGCAGGCGGCGCCGGCACCGCGCCGGTGCGGCGCGGCAGCAGGTGCGCCGCCCTGCCGGCAGCAAGCCTTTACCAGAGGCAGGGTCCGAATGCCACCAGCGGCCGGCGTGCGCGCCCGGCTTTCGCCCCGCCGGCGCTCTTGCCCGCGCCCCCGCCCATGCGCGCCCCGCCGCCCGGGCCCACGCCCGGGCCAAGGCCGCCGCGCATCAGCAGGCGGCGCAGCGGCGGCACTTCGCTGGCGACATAAAGCCCGAGCGAGCGGCCGAGCTGGAACGGCAGGAAGCCGGACAGCAGCGACCGGTTGAGAAGATCGATCCCCACCGCCCGTCCGGCCACATCGGCGCGGCGGGCGCGGTCATAGGCCTCCAGCACGGCCGGGGCCCCGGCATCGCCGCCGTTGCGGGCGGCCGCGGCGACGATATCGGTCAGGTTTGCGACATCGCGCAGCGACAGGTTCAGGCCCTGCGCGCCGATGGGGGGGATGCGGTGGCCGGCCTCGCCCACCAGCGCCACGCGGCGGGCGGCGAAGTGGCGGGCGACATGGGTGCCAAGCGGGATCGCCGCGCACGGGCCGTCGACGCTCATCTCGCCGAGCAGCGAATGTGCCTGCCGCTCGATCTCGCGCGAGAGCACGCCCGGCGCCAGTTCCGTCAGCGCGCGGGCGCGCTCCGGCCGCTCCACCCAGACGAGGCTTGAGCGGTTGCCGGCCAGCGGAACCAGCGTGAACGGCCCGGCCGGGGTGTGGAATTCTGTCGAGGCAAAGCCGTGCGGCA
Organism: Pseudoxanthobacter sp.; assembly: GCF_036822375.1. Classification (NCBI taxonomy): domain Bacteria; kingdom Pseudomonadati; phylum Pseudomonadota; class Alphaproteobacteria; order Hyphomicrobiales; family Segnochrobactraceae; genus Pseudoxanthobacter; species Pseudoxanthobacter sp. Next base: position 3,368 of record NZ_DAISHT010000069.1, read on the forward strand.
GGCGGTGGGACAGCGTGGTGACGAAGGCGGCCTGCGAATAGGACCACGACACGGTCTCGATGCCGGCAGCCGCGCGGGCGGGCGAGCGGGCGCCGTCGGCGGCAACCACCAGACCGGCGTGCACCGGCCCGGCCGCGGTCCCGACCGTCACGCCGTCATCGCCGATTGCAAAGCCGGTGGCCAGCACCGGCAGCCGCACCAGACGGCCGGCTGCAACGGCGGCCGCCACGGTCTCGGCCATGGCGGCGTTGAGGTCGTCGTTGGTGACATTCCAGCCGAAGGCGGCGAGGCCCAGTTCCGCGGCCGAAAACGCCACTTCCGGCGCGCGGACCAGACGGCCGGTGTCGTCGATGATGCGCATCACCTCAAGGGGAATGGCGCGCCCTTCCAGACGCGGCCACACGCCGGCATCGGCCAGCACATCGGCGGAGGCACCGAGCAGGGCGGTGGTGCGGGCATCGGGGCCGGGCGGCGGGCCGATCAGCGCCGTGGCGATGCCGCGCCCGCACAGCGCCAGTGCGGCCGCCATGCCGGCCGGGCCGGCCCCGACCACGGCCACCGCGACGCGGTGGCCGGGTGCGGAGGCATCGGGCCCCGGCACTGCCTTGTCATCGCCCTGTGCTGCCATGTCGGTTACTCCTTCGCCTGCCTCGCCGGATGCCGCCGGCCCGCTGCCCGCCTGCGCCGCCCCGTTTTCCGTTGCGCGCGGGCCTGTTAGAACGACAGCCGGACGTCCGACCGGATTCGGAACCGCGCCCGCCGGCCGGTCTGCACCGCCGGGGTGCCCCCCCGGATGTGCGCCCCCCGGATGTGCGCCCCCGGGATGTGCGCCTCTGTGTGACGGCCGGCGACGGCCGGTTTCCGTGTCAGAAGCACCAAAGGCACGGGTCCGGCCACTCCGGTGTTATCCGCATTGCCCGCCGGGCGACACCGGGTCGCATCGGCACGACTGCAGCGATCTAAGCCCAAAGAGGAGCGCCGACAATGGCAGAGACGACTCTCACGGCCCGCGCCATCCGCATTTACGAGCACGGCGGGCCGGAAGTGATGCGCTTCGAGACCATCGAAGTGCCGCCGCCCGGCGCGGGCGAAGTCCGCATCATCCAGCGCGCCATCGGCCTGAACTTCATCGATATCTACCAGCGCAAGGGCGTCTATCCGCATCCCGGTCCGTTTCCGTTCGTGCCCGGCGGCGAGGCGGCCGGCATCGTGGAATCGGTCGGGCCGGGGGTGACCGGCTTTGCGCCCGGCGACCGCGTTGGCTATGTGCTGGGCGAGGGCGCCTATGCGGAGGTGCGCAACGCGCCGGCCGCCCGGCTGGTGCACCTGCCCGACAGCATCACCTTCGAGCAGGCGGCGGCGATGCTGCTGAAGGGCATGACCGCGCAATATCTGCTGCGCCGCACCTATCGGGTGGAACCGGGCACCACGCTGCTGTTCCATGCCGCCGCCGGCGGCGTCGGCTCGCTGTTCGGGCCGTGGGCCCGGCACCTCGGCGCGGTTTCCATCGGCACGGTCGGTTCCCCGGCCAAGGTGGCGCAGGCGAAGGCCAACGGCTTCCATCACGTCATCGACACCTCGTCGGAGGACTTCGTCGCCCGCGTGCGCGAGATCACCGGCGGCCGCGGCGTCGACGTGGTTTATGATTCGGTCGGCAAGGATACGTTCCCGGCTTCGCTCGACTGCCTCCGGCCGCTGGGCCTGTGGGTGACGTTCGGCAATTCGTCCGGCGTGGTGCCGCCGTTCGCGCCCGGGCTGCTCGCGGCCAAGGGCTCGCTGTTCATGACGCGCCCGACGCTGGCACACTACACCGCCAGTCACGCCGATCTGGCGGCGACCGCGGCAGAGCTGTTCTTCGTGGTCGGCAGCGGTGCCGTGACCGTGACGGTGCAGAACAGCTACGCGCTGGGCGAGGCCGAAAAGGCCCATGGCGATCTGGAAGGCCGCCGCACCACCGGCGCCACGGTGCTGTTGCCGTGATGCCGTTGCCCGGCTGATGCCGCGACCCGCCGGGCGGCCGGTTTGCCGTCCGGCGCATTATCCCGTGCAGGATGTCGCGCCGGTTGCAGGGCGCCTTCCAGTGGCCGCAGTGCTGCTGCATACTCCTTGCGCATGGCGCAGCAGTGGGCACGGCTTGCGGGCCGGAGATAAGATGCCGGCCGGAGATAAGATGACCGGCACGGTCTGCGTGCCGGGGGCAGGCGTGGCCCGCGCGGCGGGATGGGGAGTTGTGAATGATGGCGACGCATGCAGCCGGAGGGGCCGGGGGCTGGCTTTCCACCCATGTGCTGGATACGGCCACCGGCCGGCCGGCTGCCGGGCTCGCTCTGTCGTTGTGGCGGCTGGAGGGCGGGGCCCGCACGCTGGTGCGCGAAGCGGTGACCAATGCCGACGGGCGCTGCGACGCACCGCTGCTGCAGGGCGCGGAGTTCCGTCCCGGTCTCTATGAGCTGGTGTTCGCCGCCGGCGCCTATCTGCGCACCAGCGGTGCGCCGCTGACCGAGCCGCCCTTTCTGGACGAGATTCCGATTCGCTTCGGCCTGTCGGACCCCGCAGCGCACTATCATGTGCCCCTGCTGCTTTCGCCCTACAGCTATTCGACCTACCGGGGGAGCTGAGCGATGACGCGCAGTGCCGTTCGTTTCGTGCGTCGCGGGCAGGTGGTGGCGCTCGACGATGTCGCCCCCACCGCAACGCTGCTCGATTATCTGCGCCTGAGCGAGGACGCGAAGGGCACCAAGGAAGGCTGTAACGAGGGCGATTGCGGCGCCTGCACCATCGCGCTCGGCCGCGTGCGCGACGGCCGCCTCGTCTACGAGCCGGTCAATGCCTGCATCCATCTCGTCGGCATGGCCGACGGGGCGGAGGTGGTGACGGTGGAGGATCTGGGCACGCCGGAGGCGCTGCATCCGGTGCAGCAGGCGATGATGGAGCACCATGGCGCGCAGTGCGGCTTCTGCACGCCGGGCTTCGTGATGTCGCTGTTCACGCTCTATCAGGACGGCCGGGCGAGCGACCGGGAGACGCTGAACGGCTGGCTGGCCGGCAATCTGTGCCGCTGCACCGGCTATCGCCCGATTGCGGATGCCGCCTTCGCGGTGCTGGGCCGGCCGGCGGACGATGCCTTTGCGCAGGCCGCCGGCGCCCGCGCCGCTGAGCTTGCCGCGCTGGATGACGGCGAGGACCTGCTGCTCGGCGACGAGACGCGCTTCTTCGCCGCCCCGGCCAGCCTTGCCGCGCTGCTGGCGCTTTATGGCCGCCATCCCGATGCCGTCATCGTGGCCGGGGCGACCGATGTCGGCCTGTGGATCACCAAGGCGCTGCGCGAGCTGCCGAAAATCATCTGGATCGGCCGGGTCGGCGAGCTGAAGACGCTTGAGGAGAGTGAGGCCGGGCTGACGCTGGGTGCCGCCGTCACCTACAACCGGGCGGAAGCCGCCGTGGCGCGGCTGGAACCGGAACTGGGGCTGCTGTGGCGGCGCATCGGCTCGCGCCAGGTGCGCGCGGCGGGCACGGTGGGCGGCAATGTCGCCAACGGCTCGCCCATCGGCGACACGCCGCCCGCGCTGATCGCGCTTGGCGCGCAGGTGGTGCTGGCGGGCGCGGAGGGCGAGCGCACGCTGCCGCTGGAGGATTTCTTCATCGCCTATGGCCGGCAGGACCGCCGGCCGGGCGAGATCGTGGCCCGCCTCGTGCTGCCGAAGCCGGGGCCGAACACCGTGTACCGCGCCTTCAAGCTCTCCAAGCGCTTCGATCAGGATATCTCGGCGGTGATGGCCGGCTTCCGTTTCGAGGTGGAAGACGGGCGCATCGTGTCGGCGCGGGTCGCCTTCGGCGGCATGGCGGCCACGCCGAAGCGGGCGGCCGCCACCGAGGCCGCCCTTGTGGGCTGCCCGGTCGGCGACATCGCCGCGGCCCGGGCGGCAGCCGACATGCTGGCGCAGGATTTTGCCCCCATCGACGACATGCGTGCCAGCGCCGCCTACCGGCTGGATGCCGCCGGCGTGCTGCTGGTCAAGGCGGTGGCGGAGGCCGGCGGCGCCGATACCCGCCACACCCGCCTGCGCGGCTTCCGGGAGGAATGTGCCCATGGCTGATATCGCCCTTGCCCCCGACGGGCCGGAAGAACGCACCGTCCACGGCACCCGCACGGTGCACACCTCGCGCCTGCACGACAGTGCCGCACGCCATGTGACCGGCACCGCCACCTACACCGACGACATGCGCGAGCCGGCCGGCACGCTCCATGTCATTCCCGGCTATGCCCGGCAGGCCGCGAAAGGGCGCATCCTGTCGATGGATCTGGCGGCGGTGCGGGCCTTCCCGGGGGTTGTCGCCGTGCTGACGGCCGATGACGTGCCCGGTCACAACGATATCTCGCCCTCCGGCCACCATGACGATCCGCTGCTGGCGGCCGGCGAAATCCGCTTCCACGGCCAGCCGGCCTTCGCGGTGGTGGCGGAAACGCGCCTTGCCGCCCGCAAGGCGGCGCGGCTGGCGCGCATCGAGGTTGCGGCGGAAACGCCGGTCGTGACCGTCGCCGACGCGCTGGCGAGCGGGCGCGAGGATATCCTGCCGGCCTATGCCTTCCGCCGCGGCGAGGCGGAAAAGGCGGTTGCGGAGGCGCCGCCGGAAAGCGTGGTGGCCGGTTCGCTCTATGTCGGCGGGCAGGAGCATTTCTATCTGGAAGGGCAGGTTTCGCTGGCCGTGCCCGGCGAGGCGGGCGAAATGCACGTTTTCGCCTCCACCCAGCACCCGAGCGAGGTGCAGCACCTCGTCGCCCATGTGCTGGGCGTGCCGAACGCGCTGGTGACGGCGGAAGTGCGCCGCATGGGCGGGGCCTTCGGGGGCAAGGAGAGTCAGGCCTCGCAGTGGGCCGCGCTGGCGGCGCTGGCCGCCCGCGTCACCGGCCGGCCGGCCAAGGTGCGTCTCGACCGCGACGACGACATGGCGATGACCGGCAAGCGCCACGACTTCCGCATGGACTACCGTGCGAAGATCGACGCCACCGGCCGCATCGGCGCGGTGGTGCTGGACCAGTATGCGCGCTGCGGCCACTCGGTCGATCTGTCGATCGGCATCTGCGACCGGGCGATGTTCCATGCCGACAACGCCTATTATTTTCCCGACGTTACCATCAACAGCCGGCGGCTGAAGACCGATACGGTCTCCAACACCGCCTTCCGCGGCTTCGGCGGTCCGCAGGGTGTGGTCGCGGCCGAGCGGCTGATGGACGAAATCGCCATCCGCACCGGGCGCGATCCCTTCGACGTGCGCCTTGCCAACCTCTATGGCGGCCCGGGGCGCGACGAGACCCCCTACGGCATGACGGTGACGCAGAACCACGGCGCCGCCCTGATGGAGGAACTGGCGGCCACCGCCGGCTATCGGCGCCGTGTGGAAGAGATTGCCGCCTTCAACGCCGGCAGCCGCTTCCAGAAGAAGGGCATCGCGCTGACGCCGGTCAAATTCGGCATCTCCTTCACGCTGCTGCACCTCAATCAGGCGGGTGCGCTGGTGCATGTCTATACCGACGGTTCGGTGCACCTGAACCACGGCGGCACCGAGATGGGGCAGGGGCTCTATATCAAGGTGGCGCAGGTGGTGGCGGAGGTGTTCGGCATCGCGCTGGAGCGGGTGCACATTACCGCGACGACCACGGCCAAGGTGCCCAACACCGCGCCCACCGCGGCCTCCGCCGGAACCGACCTCAACGGCATGGCTGCGCGCAATGCCGCTCAGACGATCCGCGACCGCATGGCGGCCTTTCTGGGCGCGCAGCACGGCGTGCCGGCGGAAGAGGTGCGCTTTGCCGGCGATGCCGTCATCCTCGGCGACGAGCGCCTCCCGTTCGCGGCGGCGGCGAAGGCCTGCTTCATCGGCCGCGTCAGCCTGTCGTCGACGGGCTATTACGCCACGCCGGACCTCGTGTGGGACCGCGCGCACGGCAAGGGGCGGCCGTTCTATTATTTCGCCTGGGGGGCCTCCTGCTCGGAGGTCACGGTCGATATCCTCACCGGCGAAACCCGCGTCGACCGCGTCGACGTGCTGCACGATGCCGGCCGCTCGCTCAATCCGGCCATCGACATCGGCCAGATCGAGGGCGGTTTCGTGCAGGGCATGGGCTGGCTGACCACCGAGGAGCTGGTCTACGACCGCGAGGGCCGGCTGCGGACCCACGCCCCCTCCACCTACAAGATCCCGACCGCGACCGATGTGCCGGCGGAGTTCTGCGTGCGCCTCTACGACACGCCCGGCAACGCGATGGACAGCATCTACCGCTCCAAGGCGGTGGGCGAGCCGCCGCTGATGCTGCCGATCTCGGTGTTCTCGGCCATTGCGCGCGCCATCGGCAGCCTGAACCCCGGCGTGCCGGTGCCGCTTGACGTGCCGGCCACGCCGGAGGCCGTGCGCCGGGCGGTGATCGTGCTGGGCGGGGCTGCATGACGCGGGACTGCCTGGCGCGGGACTGCATGACGGAGACCGGCGATGGAAAGCTGGCGCGCGGTTGAAGAGGCGGTGCTGAAGACCGGCCGCGCCGCGCTGGTGACGGTGGTGGAGGTGAAGGGCTCGTCCCCGCGCGAGGCCGGGGCGCGGCTCGTCGTCAACGGCGAGGGCGGCTTTCGCGGCACCATCGGCGGCGGCGCGCTGGAGTGGCGGGCCATTGCCGAGGCCGGGCGGCAGATGGCCGCCGGCCAGCCGGTGCGGCTGTCGCGCATCGCGCTCGGGCCGGAACTCGGCCAGTGCTGCGGCGGGCAGGTGAAGCTGCTGACGGAGGTGTTCACCGCCGCCGGTCTCGATGCGGTGCAGGCGCTGGCGGCGCGGGCCGCGCAGGGGCCGTTCGTGACCACGGCGGCCTTTCCCGCCGCCGGGCCGCTGGCGCGGCAGGCGGGCGGCGAGGCGGCGGCCGGTGCCGCCGGGGCGCGGCTGGAAGACGGGGTTCTGACCGAGGTGTTCGGCGAGCGGCGGCGGCCGGTGTGGCTGTTCGGGGCCGGCCATGTCGGCCGCGCGCTGGTGATGGCGCTGGCGCCGCTGCCGGTCTCCGTGGTCTGGCTCGATACCCGGCCGGAGGCCTTTCCCGCCCATGTGCCCTCCAATGTCAGCGTGCGGGTGCCGGGCGATCCCGCGCAGGCGCTGGCGCAGGCGCCGGCCGGCACCTTCGCGGTGGTCATGACCCACAGCCATGCCCTCGATCTGGCGATCGTCGATGCGGCGCTGGCGCGGCCGGAGGCGGCGCTGCCCTATGTCGGGCTGATCGGCTCGGCCACCAAGCGGGCCCGCTTTGAAAGCCGTCTGGCCGCCGCCGGTCACCTGCCGGCGCGCATTGCCGGCCTCGTCTGCCCGATCGGCGGCACGGCGCTGAAATCCAAGCTGCCGGCGATGATTGCCGCGGCGACGACTTATGAACTGCTGGTGCGCGACGAGGCGCTGAAGGCAGCCGGCGGGGCCGGGCAGCACGAACCGCCGGCCGCGACGGGCTGCGCCGGCACGGCCGGTTTTGCCGGCGCCGGAAAAGGATTATGACTGCAACAGGCCGGCGCTTCCCCCAAAGACCAGCCCTCCAACACCAGCCTTCCAACACCAGCCTCTCAAGACCAGCCCCCCAGGACCAACGGCAGGCATGCGATGCGTGACGATACTCCAGAGCCCCCGCTTTCCGGCGCCCCCGGCCCGGCGCCGGTGCCGGTTACGGCGGTCAATGCCCTGAGTCCGGCGGAGTTCGTTGCCCGCTTCGGCGATGTCGCCGAGCATTCGCCGTGGGTTGCCGAACAGGCGGCCGCGCGCCGCCCCTTCACCTGCCGCGATCACATGATCGCTGCCTTCACGCAGGCCGTGGCCGAGGCACCGGAAGAGGCGCAGCTCGCACTGATCCGCGCCCATCCCGACCTCGCCGGCCGCGCGGCGATGGCGGGCGGACTGACGGCCGATTCCGCCCGCGAGCAGGGGGGCGCCGGGCTGGGCGCGCTGACGCCGGAGGAATTCGCCCGCTTCACCGATCTCAACACGCGCTATCTGGCGACCTTCGGCTTTCCGTTCATTCTGGCGGTGAAGGGCGCGACGAAGCAGGCCATTCTCGCCTCGTTTGCCGAGCGCATCCACAACACGCCGAAGACGGAGTTTGCGACGGCGATGCTGCAGATTGCCCGCATCATCCGCTTCCGGCTGGAAGACCGGGTCGGGACGCCGTGATGTCTGCTGCAAGTCTGTTTTCGCCGGCGGAGACGGCCGCCCTCGGCGCGCGCGCCGAGACGATGCTGGCCGAACTGGCGGGCTTCACCGCCGAGCCCGGCCGGGTGACGCGGCTCTATCTCACGCCGGCCCACCGGGCCGCGGCCACCTGCGTTGCCGGCTGGATGGCGGCAGCGGGGCTTGAGGTCAGCGAAGATGCGCTGGCGACCGTGCACGGCGTGCTGCCGGCGACGGCGGAAGGTGCCGGCAACCGGCGGCTGCTCATCGGCTCGCACATCGACAGCGTGATCGATGCCGGCCGCTATGACGGCTGCCTGGGCGTGGTGGCCGGCATTCTGGCGGCGGAGGAAATCCGCCACCGCGGGCTGAAGCTGCCGTTCGCGGTTGAGGTTCTGGCCTTCGGCGACGAGGAGGGGGTGCGCTTTCCCGTGGCGCTGTCGTCGTCCAACGCGGTGGCCGGGCGGTTCGATCCGGCGACGCTGGAGGCGCGCGACCGCGACGGCCTCTCGCTGCGGCAGGCGCTGGAGGCATTTGGCTGCGACCCCGCCCGCATCGGCGAGGCGGCCGCCGACCCGGCCTCGGTGCTCGCTTATCTGGAAGTGCATATCGAACAGGGGCCGGTGCTGGAGCAGGAAGGCCATGCGCTCGGTATTGTCACGGCCATTGCCGGAGCCATGCGCGCCACCTTCCGCTTTGCCGGCGTTGCCGGCCATGCCGGCACGGTGCCGATGGCCAGCCGCCACGATGCCCTTGCCGGCGCGGCCGAACTGGTGGTCGCCATCGAGGCCATTGCCAGAGCCGCCGGCGGCGATGTGGTGGCCACCGTCGGCCGCATCAGCGCCGCGCCGGGGGCGGTCAACGTCATTCCGGCGGAGGCGGTGCTGTCGCTGGATTTGCGGGCCGGTGCCGACACGCCGCGCCTGCGCGCGTGGGCGGCGATCGTTGCCGCGGCAGAGGCCATCGCCGGCCGCCGCGGCCTCACCGTCACCCGCACGCTCGATTACGAGAAGCCCACTGCGCCCTGTGCGCCGGCGCTGCAGGCAGTTCTCGGGCAGGCGGTGGCGGCCACCGGCGAGCCGCATCCCCGGGCGCTGATGTCCGGTGCCGGACACGACGGGCTGGCCATGGCGGCCCTCACCGATATCGCCATGCTGTTCGTGCGCTGCCGCGGCGGCATCAGCCACAACCCGGCCGAATATGCCAGTGCGGGCGACATGGGCCTTGCCGTTGCCGCGCTGGTGGAGGCCATCGTGCGGCTGGGGGCGGCCGGGGCGCGGTGATATCCCCGCTTTCCCCCGCGCTTCGGCCCGGCGGGCAGGCGGGCGGTGCGGGGGGCGGCGACGGTGTGCTATAGTCCGCCGCCATGCGCTTGCCAGACTCCCTTTTCGACGAAATTCGCGCCCGCCTGCCGCTGTCGGAGGTGGTTGGCCGGCGTGTGACGTGGGACCGGCGCAAGTCGCAGCCCGCCAAGGGCGATTTCTGGGCCTGCTGCCCGTTCCATCAGGAAAAGTCGCCGTCGTTCCATGTCGACGACCGCAAGGGCTTCTATCACTGCTTCGGCTGCGGTGCCTCGGGCGACCACATCCGCTTCGTGATGGAAACCGAGGGCGCGACCTTTCCGGAGGCGGTGGAGAAGCTGGCCTCGGAGGCCGGCGTTGCCATGCCGGCGCGGGATGCAGAAAGCGAGCGGCGGGAGAAGGCGCGCAAGTCGCTGGCCGATGTGGTGCAGCTTGCCGAGCGCTTCTTTCAGGATACCCTGCGCGGCCCGGCCGGCGCGGATGCGCGGGCCTATATCGCCCGCCGCGGCCTGACGGCGGAAACGGTCTCGACCTTCGGTCTCGGCTATGCCCCGGCCGAGCGCGACGGGCTGAAGCGCCATCTGTTGGCGGCGGGGGTGAGCGAGGCGATGATGGCCGATGCCGGCCTCATCATCCGCCCCGATGACGGCCGCCCGGCCTACGATCGCTTCCGCAACCGGCTGATGATCCCCATCCACGACCTGCGCGGCCGGCCCGTGGCCTTCGGCGGCCGGGCGCTGAGCGCCGATCAGGAGCCGAAATATCTGAATTCGCCGGAAACCGCGCTGTTTTCCAAGCGCACGCTGCTGTTCAACGCCCACCGCGCGCGCGAGGCGGCGCGCACCTCCGGCGCGGTCATCGTGGTGGAAGGCTATCTCGACGCGATCGCCGTGTGGCAGGCCGGCATCCATGCCGTGGTGGCGACGCTCGGCACCGCCTTCACCGAAGAACACGCGCAGTCGCTGTGGCGGCTGGCGCCGGAACCGGTGATCTGCTTCGACGGCGACCGCGCCGGCATCGCCGCCGCCCATCGCGCCATCGACCGCATCCTGCCGCTGATCGAGAGCGGCCGGTCGTTCAATTTCGCCTTCCTGCCGGATGGCAAGGACCCCGACGAACTCATCGCCAGCGGCGGCCCGGAGCGCTTCCTGCAGGAAATCCGCGCGGCGGTGCCGCTCAATGCGGTGCTGTTTGAGCGCGAGATCGCCGCCGCCGGCCGCCTCGACACCCCGGAGCGGCGTGCGGCGCTGGAAAAGCGGCTGGACGACCTGATCGGCCAGATCCGCGACGAGCGGGTGGCGCGCGGCTATCGCTTTGCCGCCCGCGTGAAATTGCAGGAGGCCATGCGCGCGGCCGCCCCGCCGCAGGCGGGACGCGGCGAAGGCGGCGGGCGCGGCGGCTGGCAGAAGGGCCGGGGGCGCGAGGCCGCCCCCGCTGCGGTTCTCACCTCCGCCCCCCCGGCCGAGCCGCAGGAACTGGAGCGGCTGGTGCTGGGGCTGATCGTGGAGTTTCCCGCCCTCATCGCCCGCCACGCGGAAGCGGTTGCGCGCGCGCCGTTCCTGAACGAGCAGCACCGCCTGTTCCGCGACCGGCTGCAGGCGCTGACGGTGGAAGAAATCCTGACCGCCGGCGAGGCGACCCTGCAGGCCGGCGGCGCGGGCGGGCGGCTCGACGATGCCTTCTTCCAGCTTCTGGCCGAAGTGCAGGGCAGCGAGGGCGAGGGCACGCGCCGCGGCCACCGCCTGCGCGCGCGCTTTCCGATCCTCGCTTTTCATCCGAGCGAGGATTTCATCGAGCGCTGCTTTCTGCATTTTCTCAGCCGGCTGGAACTGCGGGCAATCGAGAGCGATCTGGAAGGCGCTATCCGGCTGGCCGATGCCGACCTGACGCCGGAAAGCTGGGCGCGCATTCAGGCGCTGCAACACGAGGTTCTGGTGCGGCGCGACGACATTGCTACGGAAGAGCGCAATTTCGCCGACGAAATCCGCGTCATCCGGTCTGCGTGGGGCAGCGGACCGGCCACACCGGCCTGAGGCCGGCCGCACGGGTGCATTTTGCGGCCTTTTCTGGCAAATCCGCCCTTGCGGATTCGCAGCGGAACGCTATCTAAGCCACCGGGGCACATCATACCCGTGCCTGAAGGGTGGAATGCGCCCTGACGACCGGATCTGATTCGTACGCTCGCGCAGGACTGTTGCGCGGGGAGGGATGTACGGCTGCGATCCGGCCCGCAGCTTGCAACAGGACGAACGGCGGGTGGAAGCCTACCGGTCGTTCGGGGTGTTTGATGCGGCGGAACGGCCGGCCGGCAGGCCGGCTGCGTCAGGGGTACGAGACCTTCGGGCGCTTTTCGTGGTTGAACAGGCGGGCGGTCGGCACTTGCACAGATTTTTCTCTGGCGCGTTGAATGTCTCCGGCGCCGCGCAGGGCAGCCTGCAGGGTGGCCCGGTGCTGCCATCCGCGGCAGTCGGTGCCCATTGTTACGCCAGACGCAGTTGCGTCAGACGTGCGTGGGGCAGACGTGCAGGCAGCCGGCTGAGACGGCCGCCGCCCGACGGGGCCGTCTGATCCGCCTTGCGCGGGCCGGCACGACCTGCCCTGCGAGCGACCCGAACAGCCACCCCCGCATCTGGCGGGACCGGACAAAAAAGCGTTGACGAAGACGGGAGCCATTCCGGCGCCTTCCGCCCCCGACCGGGGTTCGGGAACGGCGCGCCCTTTGGGAAACGGAAGGCGACCGGTGGTGGAGATCGAGAATGGCAGCCAAGGCGACCGAAACCGAAGACGCTCCGGAAACGTCGGCGGAAAATCAGGACGGCCCGCTTCTCGACCTGTCCGATGCGGCCGTCAAGCGCATGATCAAAGCCGCCAAGAAGCGCGGCTACGTCACCTATGACGAGCTGAACGAGGTGCTTCCTTCCGAGGAAGTGACTTCGGAACAGATCGAAGACACGATGGCGATGCTCAACGACATGGGCATCAACGTGATCGACGCCGAGGAGGCCGAAGAGGCCGAGGCGGCGGCCGGCGCCGGCAACGATGCCGACGAGGAAGGCGGCGAGCTGGTCGAGAGCCCCTCGACCGCTGTCGCGCGCACCTCCACGCCGCGCGAATCCGGCGAGCGCACCGACGATCCGGTGCGCATGTACCTGCGCGAGATGGGCTCGGTGGAGCTGCTGTCGCGCGAGGGCGAAATCGCCATCGCCAAGCGCATCGAGGCCGGCCGCGAGGCGATGATCGCCGGCCTGTGCGAAAGCCCGCTGACCTTCCAGGCGATCATCATCTGGCGTGACGAGCTGCTGGAGGGCAAGGTCCTCCTGCGCGATATCATTGATCTGGAAGCCTCCTATTCCGACCCCGACGCCAAGCCGCCGATGGACATGGTGGACGGCGAGGAGGGCGAGGACGGCGAGGCCCCGGTGCCGCCGGAAGGCGGCGAGGAGGGCGAGGAAGGCGACGAGTTCGAATCGAACGTGCCGCTCGCCGCCATGGAGGCCGAGCTGAAGCCGAAGGTGCTGCTGACCTTCGACAACATCGCCGAAAACTACAAGAAGCTGCGTCGCCTGCAGGACCAGAACGTGGAGCAGCGGCTGCAGAACAAGCTGCTGTCGCCCTCGCAGGAGCGTCGCTTCAAGAAGCTGCACGAGGAAATCGTGCAGGATGTGAAGAGCCTGTCGCTCAACCAGAACCGTATCGATACGCTGGTCGAGACGCTCTACGACATCAACAAGAAGCTGATCGGCCTTGAAGGCCGCCTGCTGCGTCTGGCGGAATCCTACGGCGTTTCGCGCGAGGATTTCCTGCGCCAGTATCAGGGCTACGAGCTTGACCCCAACTGGGTGCGCAAGGTGGCCAACCTGTCGTCCCGCGGCTGGAAGGAATTCGTCCAGCGCGAGAAGGACCGCGTGCGCGATATCCGGCAGGACATCCAGACGCTGGCGACCGAGACGGCGCTGGAAATCACCGAGTTCCGCCGCATCGTGCACATGGTGCAGAAGGGCGAGAAGGAGGCCCGGCAGGCCAAGAAGGAAATGGTGGAGGCCAACCTGCGCCTCGTCATCTCCATCGCCAAGAAATACACCAACCGCGGCCTGCAGTTCCTGGATCTCATTCAGGAAGGCAACATCGGCCTGATGAAGGCGGTCGACAAGTTCGAGTACCGCCGCGGCTACAAGTTCTCGACCTATGCGACATGGTGGATCCGGCAGGCCATCACCCGCTCGATTGCCGATCAGGCGCGCACCATCCGCATTCCGGTGCACATGATCGAGACGATCAACAAGATCGTGCGCACCTCGCGCCAGATGCTGCACGAGATCGGCCGCGAGCCGACCCCGGAAGAGCTGGCCGAAAAGCTGGCGATGCCGCTGGAGAAGGTGCGCAAGGTCCTGAAGATCGCCAAGGAGCCGATCTCGCTCGAAAC
>NZ_DAISHT010000070.1:0-12442 GCF_036822375.1 Pseudoxanthobacter sp.
TGCTCAAAGAAAAGCTCGATCCGCGCAAGTCCAACGGGGGCGTGTTCCTCGGGCTGAACGGATTGGTGATCAAGAGCCATGGCGGCACCGACGCCGAGGGTTACGCCTCGGCGGTGGAACTCGGTTACGACATGGTTCAGAACGACTTATTCAAGAAGATTGGCCAGGACATGGCCGCCTACCGCCTCGGCATGGAAAGCCAGGCGGAAGAAGCGGCATCAGGGTCCGCGGTGGAGGCCCCTTGAGCGTGACCCGTTCTGTAGTTCTCGGCTGCGGCAGCTATCTGCCGCAGAATGTCGTCACCAACGACGATCTGGCGCGGCGCGTCGATACATCGGACGATTGGATCCAGCAGCGCACCGGCATCCGCGAGCGTCGCATTGCCGGCAGCCACGAGACCACCTCGACCATGGGTCTTGAGGCGGCCCGCCGGGCGCTGGATGCGGCCGGTGTGAAGCCGGCCGACATCGATCTGGTGCTGCTGGCAACCTCGACGCCGGACAACACCTTTCCGGCCACGGCCGTCACCATTCAGGCCGAGCTCGGTATCGAGCAGGGCATGGCGTTCGACCTGCAGGCGGTCTGCTCGGGCTTCGTCTTTGCGCTCGCCAATGCCGATTCGCTGCTGCGCACCGGTCAGGCGACCCGCGCGCTGGTGATCGGCTCGGAGACCTTCTCCCGCATCATCGACTGGGACGACCGCACCACCTGCGTGCTGTTTGCCGACGGTGCCGGCGCTGTGGTGGTGGAGGCCCAGCAGGGCACCGGCGCCATGACCGACCGCGGCATTCTGGCCAGCAAGCTGCGCGCCGACGGCCGCCACCGCACCAAGCTTTATGTGGATGGCGGGCCTTCCACCACCGGCACGGTCGGGCACCTGCGCATGGAGGGCCGCGAGGTCTTCAAGCATGCCGTCTCCATGGTCACCGACGTGATCGAGGACGTGTTCGCGGCCACCGGCTACGGCGCGCAGGATATCGACTGGTTCGTGCCCCATCAGGCCAACCGCCGCATCATCGATGCCAGCGCGAAGAAGCTCGGCATCGCGGAGGAGAAGGTGGTCATCACTGTCGACCGCCACGGCAACACCTCGGCCGCCTCCATTCCGCTGGCGCTGGATGTGGCGGTGCGCGACGGGCGCATCAAGAAGGGCGATCTGGTGCTGCTGGAGGCCATGGGCGGCGGCTTCACCTGGGGCGCCAGTCTGGTGCGGTGGTAAGCCGGGCCATCGGCGAAACTTCTTTTGATCCCGTCGGTTGACCGGCTGGCGGGGTCGCAATACGGTCCCTCACCGGTGCCGTCGCGCGAGCCGACGAAGAGCGGCAGCAGAGGCGGAGCTGAGCACCAATTCGGGGAGATTTCGGGCGATGACCGGCAAGACCGTGACGCGGGCTGATCTGTGCGAGGCCGTTTATCAGAAGGTGGGGCTGTCCCGGTCGGAATCGTCCGAACTGGTCGAGATGGTTCTCCGGGAAATCTCCGACTGTCTGGCAAAGGGTGAGTCGGTCAAGCTGTCCTCGTTCGGCTCCTTCGTGGTGCGCGACAAGGGGCAGCGCATGGGCCGCAATCCCAAGACCGGCGAGGAAGTGCCCATCGAGCCGCGCCGTGTGATGGTGTTCAAGCCGTCCAACGTGCTGAAGCAGCGCATCAACGCTTCGCTGATCGGCGAGGAAGAGGCATCCTGAGCCGTCGTCGCGGCGCCGGCCGGCACGCAAAGCCTTGATTTTGCCGCATGTTGCCACACAACATTGGTGTCCTGCGTGAATTGCGCTTGCTAACCGGGCCCTGCCGCGCATCATGAAGCGGCGGGCCGGTCGGGTCCGGCGGCAGGGTTTGCGTTGCAGCGGGGCCGCGGAGCGCGCGGGCGGTGGCGGGCAGATCCATGCCGGCCGCTGCGGCGCAGGGGCATGATGCCGGCGGAAGCCGTGAAGCTGTAAGTGAGCGTCGCCGTGGAGAAGAGCCCGGAAGCCTTCCGTACAATCAGCGAGGTGGCGAGCGATCTCGACCTGCCGCAGCATGTGCTGCGCTTCTGGGAGAGCCGCTTCACGCAGATCCGGCCGATGAAGCGCGCCGGCGGGCGGCGCTACTACCGCCCGGAAGATGTGGACCTGCTGCGCGGCATCCGCCACCTGCTCTATAACGAAGGCTATACCATCCGCGGCGTGCAGCGCATCCTGTCGGGCCATGGCGTGCGCCATGTCGCGGCCATCGGGCGCGGCGGGCCGGAGGCGGTTGCGGCGCTGGCCATGGTGCCGCGCGAGCCGGCCGACGATATCGAGAGCGCGGTCGATTCGGAGCACGAACAGGATTCCCTCGCCGTGAGCGCAACGCGGGCGATTGCCGCCGACGAATACGACGACACCGACCCGCTGGGACCGGTGCTGCGCGCCGAGCGGTCCGGCGACGGCGAGACCGGGGGCGAGGACGGCGGACCGGCCGGCCCGGTGCCGCGCGACATCCGCGTGGGCGACGAGCCCGAGCACAAGGGCGGCGCGTTCCGCTTCTTCGACCGGCTGCGCGGCGAGAAGGGCGGCGAGGCCGGCCTGTCGCGCGACGACGTGCGCCGCCTGCAATCGACCCTGTTCGATCTTCTGGAGTGCAAGCGCCTGCTCGATCAGGCGCGCTGATCGCCGCCGCCGCGGGCGTCTCGCATCATCTGCGCCTCACAGCATCTGCAGCGCGCTGGCGCGGGCCGGCGGCGGGAAGGCGCGATCCAGCACCGCCATGTCCGCGTCGTCGAGCGCAAGGGCGCAGGCCGCGCGGTTTTCGGCGACGTGCGCGCTGCTTCCGGCCTTCGGGATGGCGATGACGCCCGGCTGACGCAGCACGAAGGCCAGGGCGATCTGCGCCGGTGTGGCGCCGTGGCGCTGCGCAACGGCGGCCAGCGCCGGGTGGCGCGCGATGCGGCCCTGCTCGATGGGCGAATAGGCCATCACCGGCAATCCCCGCCGCTGGCACCACGGCAGCAGGTCGAACTCGATGCCGCGGCGACCGGGATTGTAGAGCACCTGATTGGCGGCCGCCGCATCGCCGCCGGCAAGGGCGAAAAGCGCCTCGCAATCGCCGGGGTCGAAATTGCTGACGCCCCAGTGGCGGATCTTGCCCTCGTCCTGCAGCCGGCCGAAGGCCTCGATGGTCTCCGCGAGCGGCTCGTCGCCGGCCCAGTGCAGCAGGTAGAGGTCGATCACATCGGTATCGAGGCGCCGCAGGCTGCCCTCGCAGGCGCGGATGGTGCCGAAGCGGCTGGCGTGGGACGGCAGCACCTTGGAGACGAGAAACACCTCGTCGCGCCGCCCGGCGATGGCCTCGCCCACGATCACCTCGCTCATGCCGTTGGCATACATTTCCGCGGTGTCGATCAGCGTCATGCCAAGGTCGAGGCCATGGCGCAGGGCGGCGATCTCCGCATCGCGGCGGCGGGCGTCCTCGCCCATCTTCCATGTGCCCTGTCCCAGCACGGGCACCCGTTCGCCATCGGGCAGGGCGGTGGTGGCGATCGGCGGCAGATCGGCGGTCATGGCGGCATCCCCGGCAGGGCAGAGGGCCGGGCGGCGGCGCGGCGCCGCCCGGGGGTCCGTGTCTTCATCCGGCCAGCGGATGCGTCATGTCTTCCGGCTTCACCCACGCATCGAACTCGTCGGCCGTGAGATAGCCGAGCTTCAGCGCCGCCTGCTTCAGGCTGGTGTTCTCGCGGTGCGCGGTAAGGGCGATCTTCGCCGCCTTCTCGTAGCCGATGTGCGGGTTCAGTGCGGTCACCGTCATCAGCGAGGTTTCGAGGTGGTGGCGGATGCGCGGCTCGTTGGGCTCGATGCCGGTGGCGCAGTGCTCGTCGAAGGCGTGGCAGGCATCGGCCAGCAGCGCGGCGGATTCCAGCACGTTGTGCAGCATCACCGGCTTGTAGACATTGAGCTGGAAGTTGCCCTGACTGCCCGCGAAGGCGACCGCGTGGTCGTTGCCGAACACCTGCACGCAGACCATCGTCATGGCCTCGCACTGGGTGGGGTTGATCTTGCCCGGCATGATGGACGAGCCGGGCTCGTTTTCCGGCAGCATCAGCTCGTTGAAGCCGGCGCGCGGGCCGCAGCCATACCAGCGGATGTCGTTGGCGATCTTCATCAGCGCGCCGGCAAGGGTGCGCAGCGCCGCGCTGGCGTTGACCATCGCGTCATGGGCGGAAAGGGCGGCGAACTTGTTGGGGGCGGAGACGAACGGCTTGTCGGTTTCCGCCGCGATGTGGGCTGCCGTCACGTCGCCAAAGCGGGGATGGGCATTGAGGCCGGTGCCGACCGCAGTGCCGCCGATGGCCAGTTCGCAGAGCCCCGGCAGGGCCCGGTGCACGGTTTCCATGGCGTCGTCGAGCTGTGCGACCCACGAGGAGAACACCTGCTCCAGCGTGATCGGCGTTGCATCCTGCAGGTGGGTGCGGCCCACCATGACGATGTGGCCGAAGCCGGCGCCCTTGTCGTCCAGCGTGTTGCGCAGGCGCTGCACGGCCGGCAGCAGGCGGTTGTCGATCTCCTCCACCGCGGCAATGTGCATGGCGGTGGGGAAGGTGTCGTTGGAAGACTGGCTGTGGTTGACGTCGTCATTGGGGTGAATCGGCGTCTTGGAGCCGACCACGCCGCCGGCCATCTGGATGGCGCGGTTGGAGATGACCTCGTTGGCGTTCATGTTGCTCTGGGTGCCGGAGCCGGTCTGGAACACCACGAGGGGGAACTCGTGATCGAGCTTGCCGTCGATCACCTCCTGCGCGGCCGCGCGGATCAGCTTCACCTTCTCTTCCGGCAACTGGCCGAGCTCGCCGTTGGCGGTGGCGGCCGCCTTCTTGAGGATGCCGAGGGCCCGGATCACCGGCCGGCCCCAGCGGAAGCGGTCGACACCGATGGGGAAGTTGATGATGGAACGCTGGGTCTGTGCGCCCCACAGACAGGCCTCCGGCACGAGAACCTCGCCCAGCGCGTCCTTGTCGGTGCGGAAGCCGGGCTTCTTCTGGCCCGCGGCAGTTTCAGTGGTCATCGCCTTGTCCCCGAAGCTTCGCTGCCCGGCCGGGCAGGCGGGGCGCGCCGATGCTGTGTTGAATACGATCCGGCTGCGCCGGGCCGCCTGAAAGGGCCGGCCGCACACCGTCCGCACCCGCACGGGCCCGGGCGGGCCCTGCGTGCGGACGCGCCGACCTTAGTCCCGTTTTCCGGGCAGGGAAATGCCTGATATGCGAGTGCTTCGCAATATCATTTATTCGGATCGTGGCCGCGGCGGCAACGCGGCTCCGGCCGCGCCGGGCAGGGCGGGGCCGGCATCCTCCTTCAGACCCACGCCGGTCAGACCCCGTTCGAGGGCCGCTTTCGCCAGCCAGGCGATCTTGTCGGCGGCGGCCTCCGGCGACAGCCCGTCGGCGTGGATGTTGGAAACGCAGTTGCGCTCGGCATCCAGCCGGCCGGTGCGCGGGGCGAAGGTGAGATAGGCGCCGAGGCTGTCCGGCGAGGACAGGCCCGGCCGCTCGCCGATCAGCTCCACCACGAGGCGGGCGCCGAGGCAGGCGCCGATTTCGTCGCCGAGCGCGACCCGGCCTTCGGCCGCAAACACCACCGGCCCCACCGCAAGGCCGCCCAGCCGGCGCAGCACCGCCTTCAGCACCGCGATGGCGTTGCGCTCCACCGCCGCGGCGGAAAGCCCGTCGGCCACGACGATGACCACATCCGGCGCTGCGGCCGCCTTCAGCGCCTGCAGCCGTGCATGGCTGGCCGCGTCCAGCCGGCGGCCGAGATCGGGGCGGGTGAGATAGGTTGCCCGGTCCGGGGCGGCGGAATGAACGAGCAGGCTCTCCAGCGGCTCGATCTGCGCGGCGAGGGCGGCAAAATCCACCCGCCCGTGCACCGCATCGCGCGCCCGGGCATGGGCGAGCTGCAGGGCCAGCACGTCGCGCGTCACCATGGCGTCGCCGGCACGCTCAAGGCCGATGCGCGCCCGTGTGGCGCCGCGAAACCGCGCCCACAGGTCGTCGCCGGCGGGGGAGGCGGGCGGGCGGCTCATCCGGCGGCCTCCGCCTTCAGCAGGCGCAGCGCCGCCGGCGCCGGGGCGGGCGGCAGGCGGCCGGCCTCGTCCATCAGCCCCATGCGCATGAGCCAGCCTTCGAACTCCGGCGCCGGGCGGCGGCCGAACAGATGCCGCAGGCTGACGACATCGTGGTAAGACAGGCTCTGGTAGTTGAGCATCACGTCGTCGGCGCCGGGCACGGAGATGAGGAAATTGACG
Source organism: Pseudoxanthobacter sp. (assembly GCF_036822375.1). Lineage (NCBI taxonomy): Bacteria > Pseudomonadati > Pseudomonadota > Alphaproteobacteria > Hyphomicrobiales > Segnochrobactraceae > Pseudoxanthobacter > Pseudoxanthobacter sp. Next base: position 6,253 of record NZ_DAISHT010000070.1, read on the forward strand.
CCCGCGGTGGCCAGCAGCACCATCAGGGTGTCCATGTCGTCCTGATCGGCTTCGGCATGGTTGGTGTAGCAGACATCGACGCCCATCGGCACGCCGAGCAGTTTTCCGCAGAAGTGATCTTCCAGCCCGGCGCGGATGATCTGTTTGGAATCGTAGAGATATTCCGGTCCGATGAAGCCAACGACCGTGTTGACGAGCAGCGGCTGAAAGGCGCGTGCCACGGCATAGGCCCGCACCTCCACCGTCTGCTGGTCGACGCCGTGGTGTGCGCCGGCCGACAGGGCGGCGCCCTGTCCGGTCTCGAAATACATCACGTTGTTGCCGACCGTGCCGCGCCCCAGCGACAGCGCGGCCGCGCGCGCCTCGCCGAGCAGCGCAAGATCGATGCCGAAGCCGCGGTTCGCCGCCTCCGTTCCGGCAATCGACTGGAACACAAGATCGAGCGGCGCCCCGCGCGCGATGGCGGCAAGCGAGGTGGTGACGTGGGCCAGCACGCACGACTGGGTGGGAATATCGAAACGCTGCCGCAGCCGGTCCAGCATCTCCAGCAGGGTGATGCAGGCGCCGACATTGTCGGTGGCCGGGTTGATGCCGATCACGGCATCGCCCATGCCATAGAGCAGCCCGTCGAGGGTGGCGCCGGCGATGCCTTCCGGATCGTCGGTCGGGTGGTTGGGCTGCAGGCGGCTGGAAAGCCGGCCCGGCAGGCCCACCGTGGAGCGCAGGCCGGTGACGACCTGCGCCCGGGCGGCGACCGCGATCAGGTCGTGGTTGCGCATCAGCTTGGAGACGGCGGCCACCATCTCCGGTGTCAGCCCCGGCGCCAGCGCGGCGAGGGTCGCGGGGGTGGCCGCATAGGACAGCAGCCAGTCGCGGAAGGCGCCGACGGTGAGGGAGCGCACCGGCGCAAGGGCTGCGGCATCGTGGCTGTCGATGATGAGCCGCGTGACCTCGTCGCTCTCATAGGGAATGAGGGCCTCGGAAAGAAAACGGTCCAGCGGCACGTCGGCCAGCACCATGCGGGCCGCGACGCGCTTCTCGTTCGTTTCCGCCGCAAGGCCGGCGAGACTGTCGCCCGAGCGCGCGGGCGAGGCTGCCGCCATCACCGTGCGCAGGTCGGGAAACACATGGCGCTCGCCGCCGAGGATGATGCTGTATTGCGACATACCCGGCAGAGTAAGTTTTGCCCGCCCGTGCGGCAAGTATAAAGACCGGCTTTTCTGTGCCGATACGGGCCTGGCGCGCAGCCGGCGCTGCGGCCGGGCGGCCGGACTGGTATCGCAGCGGCCAGAACACTGGACGCTGACGGGCCGGGAGCGGTCAATTTTCTGCAAATAAGTCTCAGAAGCGTTCAAGATATTGATATCGTTTGACTTTTTTCCGTGCGGTCGTTAGAGGGGGCCCATCGGGGAGTAGTCACCGCGTTTGCGCGGGGCCGCGTCAACACACTTGCGCAAGGTGCGCATGGCGCGGCCAGCCGAGCCTTTCGGCCAGACAAGACCGTGGCACCGCCTGTCGCCCAGCGGACGGACAGGATCCCAGCGTGCCCGGTCGTCAGTCCGTTCGGAGGCCCTGCCCATGTCGCCCCTCGGCGTTCTCGTTCTCGCTTTCAGCATGTCTGTCGATGCCTTTGCGGTGTCGGTGGGGCGCGGGGCGGCCATCGGCCGTCCGCCGGTGACGGAGGCGCTGCGCACCGGCCTCGTGTTCGGCATCGTCGAAGCGCTGACGCCGCTGGTCGGCTGGGCGGCCGGCGTGGCGGCCAGCCGCTTCGTGGCTTCCGTGGATCACTGGATCGCCTTCCTGCTGCTCGCCGGCGTGGGCGTTCACATGCTCTATGCGGCCGTCGCCGGCCGCGGGCACGCGGAGAAGACGCCGGCCGGCCGTTCGTTCGTGGTGCTGCTGGCAACGGCGGTCGGCACCAGTCTCGATGCCATGGCGGTCGGGGTGTCGCTCGCCTTTCTGGATGTGAATATCGTCCTCATTGCCGTGGCCATCGGGCTCGCCACCTTTCTCATGTCGTCCGGGGGCATGCTGGTCGGCCGGCTGATCGGAACCCGCTTCGGCCGGGCGGCAGAGGTGGTGGCCGGCGTGGCGCTGTGCGGCCTCGGCTTCACGATCCTCTACGAGCACCTCACAGCCTGACGGCGGCTGCGGCCCGGCAGCGGCGCGGGCAAAAGGGCGCGCTTTCCGGGCGTGACCGCAGGCGTTGATCTTGCTAAAGCTTCGGCGCGCAGTGTGCCCCGCGGGCCGCCCGCGGCGGCAGTCATCCTGCCGTCACGGTTCTGGCCTTCTTTCGGTGCCGTCTGTTCCCTTCCGTTGCCGCCGGCTCCGCGCCCCAAGGAGGTTTCGATGTCGTCCCGCCGCCCCACCGACAACGCCTTCCTCGGCCCGCTGCGCGGCGCCTCGGAGGAATCGACCTTTGCCGGGGCGCTGTCGTTCATGCGGCGGCGCTATTCGCGCAATCTGGACGGGGTGGATGCCGTGGTGTGGGGCATTCCGTTCGATGCCTCCGTCACCAACCGCCCCGGCGCGCGCTTCGGGCCGCAGGCGATCCGGCGCGCCTCGGTCATTCCCTCGGGCGATCCGCAATATCCGTTCGGCTTCGATATTTTCGAGGAGCTGGCCACCATCGACTGGGGCGACTGCGCCTTCGATCCCGGCTTCCCGATGGAGATGGCGGCGACGGTGCGCGACGAGGCCCGCCACATCCTGTCGTCGGGTGCCTTCCTCTATACCCTCGGCGGCGACCACTTCGTCACCTGGCCGCTGCTGCAGGCCCATGTGGAAAAGCACGGTCCGCTGGCGCTGGTGCAGTTCGACGCGCATCAGGATACATGGGATGACGATGGTAACCGCATCGACCATGGCAGCTTCGTGAAGCGTGCCGTGCGCGAAGGCCTGATCGATGTGGAGCACTCCATCCAGATCGGCATCCGCACCCATGCGCCCGACGATTGCGGTATCGAGATCGTGTGGGGCAACGAGGTGGAGACGCTGGGCGTGGCCGGGCTGATCGAGTGCATCACCTCGCGCGTCGGCACGGCGAAGACCTACCTGACGTTCGACATCGACTGCATGGACCCGGCGTTCGCACCGGGCACCGGCACGCCGGTCGCCGGCGGGCTGACCAGCCGCGAGGCGCTGATGACGCTGCGCGGCCTCGGCCCGCTCGACATCGTCGGCGCCGACGTGGTCGAGGTCGCGCCGGCCTATGACCATGCCGACGTCACCGCGATTGCCGGCGCGACGGTTGCCACGACGGTTCTGGGCCTCGTTGCCGAACGACGACGCGCGGGCGCCTGAGAGGGCGCCGCCGCACCGGCGGGGCAGCGGCCCCGACGGCTGCCGGTGTTTCCGCGTTTGTTTTCGTTTGCCCCGTTCGTGAGGGATGAGACCACATGTCCGAGAAGATCAAAGTCGCCGTGCTCGGCGCCTCCGGCTATACCGGTTCCGAACTGGTGCGGCTGCTGCTGCGCCATCCGGCCGTTGAAATCGTGGCGCTTTCTGCCGATTCCAAGGCCGGCCGCACCATGGCGGAGGTGTTCGCACAGTTCACCCCGTTCGCGCTGCCGCGCCTCGTCAAGATCGACGAGATCGACCTTGCCGGCGTGGACGTGGTATTCTGCGGCCTGCCGCATGCCACCACGCAGGTGGTGCTGAAGAAGTTGCTGGCCGACAAGCCGTCGCTGAAGGTGATCGACCTTTCCGCCGACTTCCGCCTGTCCGATCCGGCCGCCTACGAGGCGTGGTACGGCCATGCCCATCAGGCGCTCGACCTGCAGCGCGAGGCGGTTTACGGCCTGACCGAGATTCACCGCGAGAAGATCGCCGGAGCGCGGCTCGTCGCCAATCCGGGCTGCTTCACCACCTGTTCGCTGCTGCCGGTGCTGCCGCTGCTGTCCGCCGGTGTTATCGAAAATGATCCTATCATTATCGATGCCAAGACCGGTATGTCCGGCGCCGGCCGCGCGGCGAAGGAGGGCATGCTGTTCTCCGAGGTGGCGGAGGGCATTCATGCCTATGGCGTGGCCAGCCACCGCCACACCGCCGAACTCGATCAGGAATACAGCCTCGCCGCCGGTCAGCCGGTGGTGGCCACCTTCACGCCGCACCTGACGCCGATGATCCGTGGCATCTACGCCACGATCTATGTGCGCCTGGCCCACGGTGCCGATGCCGCGAAGCTGCAGACGGTGCTGGCGGAGCGTTACCGGGCCGAGCCGTTCGTGACCGTGCTGCCGCTGGGTCAGGTGCCGCAGTCGCGTCATGTGAAGGGCTCCAACCATGTGCAGATCGGCGTCGTTGCCGACCGCATTCCCGGCCGCGCCATCCTCATCTCCACCATCGACAATCTGGTGAAGGGCGCTTCCGGTCAGGCGGTGCAGAACATGAACCTCGTCTGCGGACTGCCGGAGACGACCGGCCTCGACCAGATCGCGCTGTTCCCCTGAGCCGCACGGTCCTGTGCCGACAGCAGGCCGGAAGCACCGGGCCGGCGGAGCGATCCGCCGGCCCGTTCCGTTTCACTCCTCGCGCAGCGCCCGGGCCATCTGGTCGGTGAGCGGCTTCATCAGGTAGCTGAGCGGCGAGCGGGCACCGGCGACGACGAACACATCCGCCGGCATGCCCGCCACCAGCGGGCGGTCGGGGCCGAGCAGGGCGCGGCCATCGTCGGCGATCGCCACCTTCAGCGCATAATAGGGCGCGCCCGACTGCGGATCGGTGAGGCGGTCCGGCGAGACGACCAGCAGCGTGCCGTCGATTTCCGGCGTGGTGCGCTGGTCGAAGGCGGTCAGACGGATGCGGGCGCTCTGCCCGGCGTGCAGCTGGTCGACTTCGGCCGGATCGGCCCGGGCTTCCACGATCAGCGCCTCGTCGTCGGGCACGATTTCCATCACCACGTCGGCCGGCCTGACGACGCCGCCGATGGTGTGGAAGGCGAGGCCGTTCACCCGGCCGCTGACCGGGGCGCGGATGTCGGTGCGGTTCAGCTTGTCGAGGGCGGCGATGCGCTGCTCGGTCAGGTCCTGCACATCGGAATCGGCTTCGCGCAGATCCTGCAGCACCTTCTCGCGGGCATCGCGCTGCAGCTCCAGAATCTGCAGCTGCAACTGCCCGATGGATTGCCCGATGGCCGCCTTGTCGGCACCGCGCGCGGCGATGTTGCCTTCCAGATCGGCCTGCTGGCGTTCCAGCGCCAGCACCCGCGGCAGCGGCATCAGGCCCTTTTCATAGAGCTTGCGGGCCCCGTCGAGTTCGCGGGCGATCAGGTCGCGCTGCCGCTCCAGAGAGGCGCGCTGGGCGTCGATGCCGGCCATCTGTTCGCGGCTCTGGGCGATGCCGGCCTCAAGGCGGGCGACCTGCGCCTTCAGCGTGTCGCGCCGGGCATGAAACAGCCGGTCCTGACCGGAGAACACGCGGTTGGCGATCTCAAGCCCGGTCTGTGCCGGCGGCTCGGTTGCCTTCGGATCGGCGCGGCTGGCGAGGGCGCTGGCAAGGGCGCTGGTAAGGGCCGGGTCGGCGGCCGGGGCCAGGCTGGCCCAGTCGCGGTCGGCGGCCACCATTGCATCCAGCAGCGGCGGGCGCGTCATGGCGGGGGCGTCGTCGCGCTCGGCCTCAAGGCGGGCCTGCCGGGCCAGCGCCTCATAAAGCCGGTTTTCCACGATGCCGCGTTCACTGGCCAGCCGCGTCGTATCCAGCCGCACCAGCACGTCGCCGGCCTGCACCTCGTCGCCGTCCTTCACCAGAATGGCGCTGACGATGCCGCCGTCGAGGTGCTGCACCGCGCGGGTGCGGCCCTCCGCGGCGATCACGCCCGGCGCCACAACGGCGCTTTGCAGCGACGTGAGCGCCGACCAGCCGCCGAAGACGACGAGAACGACCACGCACACCACCGCGCCGAAACGCAGGGCGTGGGCGGGGTCGCCCGGGTCATGGGGCGGCTGGCGCCGCCGTCTGCCGGGGCTGCCGGCGCGGGGCGCGACGCGGCGGCGCAGCCGGTCCATCAGGGTTGCGGCGGCGGCGGCGGTTTCGGCGACGGGTTCGCCGGCATCCGGCTGCGGCGCGGCGCCGTCCTGCGGGGCGATATCCTCGCGGGGTGCGATACCATTGGCGGGTGCGATGCCCCCGGCGGGCGCGATGTCGTCGCGGGGCGTCAGGTCGTGTTTCGCAGTCATTTCGCCTGCTCCCG
>NZ_DAISHT010000070.1:12542-16924 GCF_036822375.1 Pseudoxanthobacter sp.
GCGATGTCGTCGCGGGGCGTCAGGTCGTGTTTCGCAGTCATTTCGCCTGCTCCCGTTTCGCCGGCTCTCTGGCGGGCAGGGTGGCGGTTGCCGGCGCGGCCGGCTGCATCAGCTCGCGCATCACGCTTTCCTTCGGGCCGAGGGCGGCCTGCCGGCCATCCTTCAGCACCAGCACCCGGTCGATGGCGGCAAGGCCGCCCGCACGGTGGGTGATGACCACCACCGCCGCGCCGCGTTTGCGGGCCGCCAGCAGCGCGGCGGTGAGCGCGGCATCGCCCTCCTGATCGAGGCTGGCGTTGGGCTCGTCGAGCACGATCAGGCTCGGGTCGCCGAACAGCGCCCGCGCCAGCGCGATGCGCTGCCGCTGGCCGCCGGAAAGGGCCGCGCCGCCCGGCCCGAGGCGGGTCATGTAGCCTTCCGGCAGGCGCAGGATCATCTCATGGGCGGCTGCGGCCTGTGCGGCGCGCACCACATCCTCGTTGCGGGCATCCATGCGGTGGCGGCAGATGGCATCGCGCACCGTGCCGCCGATCAGCTCCACATCCTGCGGCAGGTAGCCGATGTGGCGGCCGAGGCGGTCGGCATCCCACTGGTCGAGCGTTGCGCCGTCCAGCCGCACCGTGCCGGCCAGCGGCCGCCACAGCCCGGTGATGAGGCGGGCGAGGGTGGACTTGCCCGAGCCGCTCGGGCCGAGAATGCCGAGCCCTTCGCCGGGCGAGATCTGGAAGGTGATGCCTTCCAGCACCGGGCGGCGGGCCCCCGGCGGCGCGGCAACGACACCGGCGAGCGCCAGCCGGCCGAGCGGTGCCGGCAGTTCCATGGTGGGGCGCGCGGCCCCGGCGGCGGCAAGGCGGCTATCGAGGCGGCGCCAGGCGGCGCGGGCGCCGGCAATGGCCTTCCACTGCGCCACGATCTGGTCGATCGGGGCCAGCGCCCGGCCGAGCATGATGGAGGACGCGATCATCACGCCGCCGGTGGCGGCATGCTCGATGACGAGCACAGCGCCGGTTGCCAGCGTGGCCGATTGCAGGAACAGGCGGAACCCGCGCGAGGCGGCGGCAACGCGCGCCGCGGCATCGCCGCTGTCGCGGTCGGCGGCGAGGCCGGCCGCGCGCGCCGTGCCCCACAGCGCGGTGACGTGCGGGCGCATGCCCAGCGCCGTCACCGCCTCGGCCGAGCGGCGGGCCGCTTCCAGCATCTGCGCGGCCTGTGCGCCGTGCTGGGCGGCGCGGGCCATGGGCGCGCGGGTGAGGCGGTCGTTGACAATGGCGAGGGCGACGACGATCGCCGCACCGGCAAGGCCGATGAGGCCGAGCGACCAGTGCAGCAGCGCCAGCACGCCCAGATAGAGCGGCACCCAGGGCAGGTCGAACAGCGCCAGCGGCGCCGGGCCGCTGAGGAAACGGCGCAGTACCGCAAGGTCGGCCACGGCCCGGCCGGCAACGGGTTCGCCGCTGAAGGCATCGGCGATTTCGGCGCGGAAGGCGGCGGGGGCGAGCTGGTTTTCCAGCCGGTCGCCGAGGCGGGCGAGCACGCGGCCGCGGGCAAAGTCGATCATCGCACAGGCGACATAGAGCACCGCCGTGATCAGGCCCAGCGTGACGAGGGTGGGCAGCGAGCGGCTGGCCAGCACCCGGTCATAGACCTGCAACATGAACAGCGGGCCGGTGAGCATCAGCACATTGACGACACCGCTGAAGAGACCGACGCCGACGAACGCACCGCGCGAGGCGGCCAGCGCACCGGCCGCGGCGCTGTCAGGCGGGGAGAGAGAGGCTTTCGCGCGATCGGACATCGGCGTGTTTCCGGCTGGCAAGGGGGGCGGGTTCCGGCCGCCGCACGGAAGGCAGCCGGGCCGGCAGGCATGGGAGAACAGGGAGGGGCAAGGACAGGAACGGCAGAACAGGAACGGGAGACAGGAACGGCAGGACAGGAACGGAGCAGAGAAGAGCGGACGGAGATGAGCGGGAAGCCGCGGCGGCGTGCCGTGCGGCGGCCTGCGGCGCGGCCCCGGCCGTTCCGTTCAGGCGGCGTGCCGGCACCGGCCCGGCCGGACACCGGCCAGCGCCGCCTGCCACCGCGCCCGCGCTCCGGCCTCATTGGCGCGGATATTGGCCATCGTCAGGTCACCGAGGGCGACGCCGGCCAGCGTGTAGGTCTGCTTGTTGGCGGGAATGGCGATGACGACCGAGCCGTTCACCTGCGCAACGGTGAAGTTCATCGCACCGAACCAGCCGAAATCCAGCACATCGGTGGCCGGATCGAAGCGCAGCGTGGTCGCCGTCTTCCACATCCATGTCATGCGAATGACGCGCCCGTCAGTGCCGGTCTGCGGCGGGCCGGCAAAATCGGCCATGGCATTGGTAAAGGTGGTCTCGTTCGGTGAAATTGCGGCGCTGAAATTCATGGACGGTCCCCAGAATGATTATGCCGGAACCATCGGACGTGTGAAAAATAACAACAGTCGTCCGCGTTTTTCGTGATACCGGCGTGCTATGGCGCCGTCGCTTTTCGGTGCGGATTGGGGCTGAAAAGCGGCAGATTGGGGATATTACTTCGTTTTAATTGTCGCCCGGAAATGATTACAGACCTGTAATTTTTCTGTTCTGATAACAGGACTGCCCTGTCGTCACAGTGGCATGACGAATGGACGGCATTTGAAGTTCTCATTTCCCAAATGCCGGCCCTGTCCTTACGAAATGTCAGCCGCGGGGCCGGCAGAGGCCGCGCGGCGGGCGCGTGGGCCGGGAAGCGGGCTTGCGGGTCGGGAAGCAGATTTGCGGGCAGGGAGGCGGACATGACGGCTGACAGTCACCATGCCGGGGTGCACGGCAGCGGGCACGGCGCCGCGGGGCGTGCGGGCGCGGAGCGCTTCGCTCTGGTGGCCTTGTTCTGCGTGCTGTGGAGTTCGGCCTTTGCCGCCGGCAAGATCGCCATCGGCACCTGTCCGCCGCTGACCTTTCTGGCCATCCGGTTCGTGCTGGCGGGGGTGCTGATGCTGGGGCTGGCGGCCGCCTCCGGCCGGCTGCGGCTGCCGTCGCTGCGCGATGTGGCGGTGCTGGTGCTGCTGGGGCTGCTCAACAACGCGCTCTATCTGGGGCTCAACTGGAGCGGCATGAAAACGGTGTCGTCGGCCTTTTCGGCCATCATCGTCAGCGCCAATCCGCTGCTGACGGCCATCGCGGCGGCGCTGGTGCTGGGCGAACGGCTGACGGCGGTGCGCATCGCCGGGCTGCTGCTGGGCATGGCCGGCGTGGCTTTGGTGATGCGGGCGCGGCTTGCGGGCGGCGTGGAGGCCGGCGCCGGCACCCTGCTGATCGTGCTTGGCGTGCTGTCGCTGGTGGCGGGCACGGTGCTGTTCAAGCGCCTTGCGCCGCGCACGGACCTGTGGACCGGCAATGCCCTGCAATGCCTGTTCGCCGGGCTCTTCCTGGCGCCGGCGGCGCTGATGCTGGAAGACCCCGCCTCGATCGTGGCCGGGCCGGCATTCTTCGGCACGCTCGCCTACATGGTGGTGGCGGTTTCGCTCGGTGCCTACTGGCTGTGGTTCTACCTGCTGACGGTCTCAAGCGCGACGGTGGCCTCGTCGCTGCACTTTCTGATGCCGCCGCTGGGGCTGCTGTTCGGCTGGATGGTGCTGGGCGAGCCGGTGGCGCTGGCCGACCTTGCCGGCATCGTGCCCATCGCCATCGGTATCCGCCTCGTCACCCGGCCGGTGGCCACGCCCGCCTTTCGCCGCGGGCGATAAACGGCACGGGCCGGGCACCCGTGCGGCCCGGCCTGTGCGGCAGCGGTGCCGCGGCGCAATTCCGGCCGGGCACGCCCGGCCGCAGGGTCAGCCCAGAACGCCCTGTCCGATCGGGGGCTGGAAGCTGAGGCCCATGTCCCACGGGAAGTAGATCCAGGTATCCTGCGAAACCTCGGTCACGAACGTATCCACCAGCGGCCGGCCCATCGGCTTGGCATAGACGGTGGCGAGATGGCACTTCGGCAGCTGCGAGCGCACCTCGCGCGCCGTCTTGCCGGTATCCACCAGATCGTCGACCACCAGCAGGCCGGAACCGTCGCCGCCGGTCTCCTCGATGAGGCGCGGCGAGATGTGCTTCAGCACGGCAAGGTCACCCTGCTGCTGATAGTCGTAGGAGGCGATGCACACCGTCTCGATGATGCGGATGCCGAGTTCGCGCGACAGGATCGCGGCCGGCACCAGCCCGCCGCGGGTGATGCAGACGATGCCTTTCCACTCGCCCTGGCCGGCAAGCCGCCAGGAAAGCGCCCGCGCATCGCGGTGGAACTGATCCCACGAAACGGGGAAGATCTTCTCAGGGTTGGGACTGGCCATCGCGCAGGGTCTCCCTCTCGTGCAGGTATTCTGTCTTGTG
>NZ_DAISHT010000071.1:0-5749 GCF_036822375.1 Pseudoxanthobacter sp.
AAGCCGCGCGGCCTGTTCGCGCTCAAGGGAAGGGCGATCGAAGCATGAGCGCGCCATCCAGCCCGTCCGCGCCGAACACCGGGTTCCTCGATGCCCGCGGCCGCATCTTCCTTCTCGTCATCGTCGCGGCAGGGCTTCTCGTGCCCCTCGCCAATCTGGCGGTGCCGCCGGAATCCGCCTTCCACGTCCCGACCTATGCCGTCTCGCTGATGGGCAAGTACCTGTCCTATGCCCTGCTGGCGCTGGCGCTCGATCTGGTGTGGGGCTATTGCGGCATCCTCTCGCTCGGCCACGGCGCCTTCTTCGCCCTCGGCGGCTACGCCATGGGCATGTATCTGATGCGCCAGATCGGCCCGCGCGGCGTCTACGGCAACCCCGTCCTGCCGGATTTCATGGTGTTCCTGAACTGGCAGGAGCTGCCGTGGTACTGGTATGGCTTTAATCACTTCGCCTTCGCGGCGGTGATGATCGTGGTGGTGCCGGGTGTGCTGGCCTTCATCTTCGGCTGGCTCACCTTCCGCTCGCGGGTCAACGGCGTCTATCTGTCGATCATCACGCAGGCCATGACCTTTGCGCTGCTGCTGGCCTTCTTCCGCAACGACATGGGCTTCGGCGGCAACAACGGCCTGACCGACTTCAAGGACATCCTCGGCTTCGACATCCGCGCCGACGGCGTGCGCGTGGCGCTGTTCGTGGCAACCCTCGTGGCGCTGGCCGTCGGCTATCTTATCGCCCGCTGGCTGACCCTTTCCACCTACGGCAAGGTTCTGGTGGCGGTGCGCGATGCGGAAAGCCGCACCCGTTTCCTCGGCTACCGGGTGGAGCACTACAAGCTCGTCGCCTGGACGATTTCGGCCATGCTGGCCGGCGTTGCCGGGGCGCTCTATGTCACGCAGGTCGGCATCATCAACCCGTCCGAGTTCTCGCCCGCCAACTCCATCGAGGCGGTGATCTGGGTTGCGGTCGGCGGCCGGGGCACGCTGGTGGGCGCGGCGCTGGGCGCGGTGGTGGTGAACTTCGCCAAGACCTGGCTCACCGGCGCCCTGCCGGAGGTGTGGCTGTTCGCGCTCGGCCTGCTGTTCGTGGTCGTCACGCTCTACATGCCGAAGGGCATCCTCGGCCTCATCAACCAGTGGAAGGGCCGCCGCCCCACCCCGCGCGGCGGGACCGGCGGCACGGCCGCGCAGGAACCGGCGGAGTGATGGCCATGACCGAAGCAGAAAAGCAGCCCGGCTTCGATCCCCTGGTGGAAACCGGCCCCCTCGCCCGCCCGGTCGTTGCCCCGGCGGGACAGGCAGAGGACCTGCAGCTCACCAACACCATCCTCTATCTCGACGGCGTCCACGTCTCGTTCGACGGCTTCCGCGCGCTCAACCAGCTTTCGCTGGCCATCGCGCCCGGCGAAATGCGCGCCATCATCGGCCCCAACGGCGCCGGCAAGACCACCATGATGGACTGCATCACCGGCAAGACCCGGCCGGACGGCGGCACCATCCTGTTCGGCGGCAACATCGACCTGACCAAGCTCGACGAGGCGGAAATCGCCAATCTCGGCATCGGCCGCAAGTTCCAGAAGCCGACCGTCTTCGAGACGCTGACGGTGGAAGACAACGTGCGTCTGGCCCTGAAAGGCCCGCGCAGCCCGTGGTCGGCGCTGTTCGGCGAACGCAACCGCATCGCCCGCGACCGCATCACCCGAGTGCTCGACATCGCCCGCATGACCGCCCACCGCGACCGGCTGGCGGCCGACCTCTCCCACGGGCAGAAGCAGTGGCTGGAGATCGCCATGCTGCTGGCGCAGGACCCGAAGCTGCTGCTGGTCGACGAGCCGGTGGCCGGCATGACGGATGCCGAGACCATGGAGACCGCCCGCCTGCTGCGCCATATCCGCGACGAGGGGCATGCGGTGGTGGTGGTGGAGCACGACATGCTGTTCGTGCGCGAACTCGACTGCAAGGTGACCGTGCTGCACGAAGGCTCGACGCTGGCGGAAGGCACCATCGATGCGGTGTCGGCCAACGAGCGCGTCGTCGAAGTCTATCTCGGGCGCTGAGCGGATAAGGACCGGCCATGCTGAACGTTCAGTCCATCGACCTTTATTACGGCGCCGCGCAGGCCCTGCGCGGCGTCTCCCTCACCGCCGAAATCGGTCAGGTCACCACCGTTCTGGGGCGCAACGGCGTCGGCAAAACGTCGCTTCTGCGCGCCATCACCGGACGCGAGCCGATTTCGGCCGGGTCCATCACCTTCGAGGGCCGGGATATCGCCCGCCTGAAACCCTATGACCGCGCGCGCGCCGGCATCGCCTTCGTGCCGCAGGGCCGCGAGATCTTTCCGCTGCTGTCGGTGAAGGAAAATCTGGAAACCGGCTTCGCCCCGCTGAAGCGCGCCGACCGCTACATCCCGGACACGATCTTCGACCTGTTTCCGGTGCTGGCCGACATGCTGAACCGCCGCGGCGGCGATCTTTCCGGCGGCCAGCAGCAGCAGCTCGCCATTGCCCGCGCCCTCATCACCCGCCCGCGCCTGCTGGTGCTGGACGAGCCCACGGAGGGCATCCAGCCCTCCATCATCAAGGATATCGGCCGCGCCATCCTGTTCCTGCGCTCGCAGGGCACCATGGCGATCGTGCTGGTGGAGCAATATTTCGACTTCGCCAGAGAACTGGGCGACCGCTGGGCCGTGATGGAGCGCGGCCAGATCGTCATGTCCGGCACGAAGGCGGAGATGGACGCGGAGGCTGTGCTGAAACGCCTCGCCGTCTGACAAAGCGCGCCGCGCCGGAAATGGAACCAAGGTTTGCCATTTTCCGCTGCGCGGCCAGTTCCTTACAAGCCAACCCGTTCCAGTTCGGCCTTTTCCTCCCAAAGTCTTTTGTACCCGAGCCCTTTTCAGAAGGCCGGCTGCGCAGCCGGGGGGCTGCGCAGCCGGCATTTTCAGACCACGATCACATTCCGGTCCGTGGCATGGGCGGTTCCAACGCGCGTGGGGTCTTACGGGGCGCGCACCGGCCCATTCCCGTTGCCATGGCCTTTGCCGGCCATGGCGGGCCTCCCCGGCCGGTCGCCGGGGAGGCTTTTTGCTGCACCCGCCCCGCCACCCGATGGCACGGATGTTGCTGCACTTTCTGCATGAGAGCTGCCCGGATGGTCGCCGCCTGATCGTCCCTGCAGCCCGCCGCCGAGGGAAAGCAGCATGGCAAGTTCCGATACCGTCCACCCCGTCGATGCGGTGCCGCCGGCACCGCGCCTGATCGCACTCGGCTTCCAGCATGTGTTCGTGATGTATGCCGGGGCCATCGCCGTGCCGCTCATCATCGGCCGCGCCGCGAAACTGGCCCCGGATCAGGTGGCCCTGCTCATCAATGCCGACCTGCTGGCCTGCGGCATCGCCACCCTGATCCAGTCGTTCGGCCTCGGCCGCTTCGCCGGCATCCGCCTGCCGGTGATGATGGGCTGCACCTTCGCTGCCGTGGGGCCGATGGTGGCCATGGCCAACGATCCCGATCTCGGTCTGCTGGCCATGTTCGGGTCGGTCATCGCCGCCGGCGTGTTCACCGTCATCGTCGCCCCGTTCATGAGCCGGCTGCTGCCGCTGTTTCCCCCCGTGGTCACCGGAACGGTGATCCTGATCATCGGCCTGTCGCTGATGCGCATCGGGATCAACTGGGCGGCGGGTGCGGCGGTCGATACCCTGCCGGGCTACGGGGCGCCGCTCAATCTGGCGGTTGCGGCCTTCGTGCTGCTGGTCATCCTCGCCATCCTGCGCTTCGGCCACGGCTTTCTGCGCAACATTGCGGTTCTGGCCGGCATCGTCATCGGCGCGGTCGTCACCTACGCCATCGGCGTCATGACCTTCGACAAGGTCGCGGCGGCGGCATGGTTCGGCTTCGTGCCGCCGTTCCACTTCGGCCTGCCGGTGTTCGATCCGATTTCCGTGCTGACGATGTGCGTGATCATGGTCATCGTCATGATCGAATCGACCGGCATGTTCCTTGCCGTCGGCGACATGGTGGGCAAGCCGGTGTCGCAGGAGGAGCTGACGCGCGGCCTGCGCGCCGATGGCCTCGGCACCCTGATCGGCGGCATCTTCAACACCTTCCCCTACACCTCGTTCTCGCAGAACGTCGGCCTTGTCGGGGTCACCGGCGTGCGCAGCCGCTTCGTCTGCGTGGTCGGCGGCCTGATCCTGCTGGCGATGGGGCTGGTGCCGAAGCTCGGCGCGCTGGTCGAGGCCGTGCCGATCTTCGTGCTCGGCGGGGCCGGTCTCGTCATGTTCGGCATGGTCGCGGCCACCGGCGTGCGCATTCTGGCCGGGGTCGACTACAAGACCAACCCCTACAATCTCTATATCGTCGCCATCTCCATCGGCTTCGGCATGATCCCCACCGTGGCGCCGAAGTTCTTCGATGCGCTGCCGGATTCGCTCGATCCGGTGACCCATTCCGGCATCGTGCTGACGGCCATCAGCGCCGTGGTGCTGAACCTCGTCTTCAACGGCTGGACCACCGTTGCCGCCGCCGAGGAAGAAGCCCGCAACACCGCCCGCTCCAGCGAAGCGCTGCACTGACCGCACCCCGCCGGAAGGCCCGAAAGCCGAGCGCATCATGAACAAAACACGGCCCGCGACCGGAACCGGCCGCGGGCCGCCATCGTTTCCGGCCGCCCGCATAAAGGCGGGCCGGCCAAGCAGGTCTGCAAGGCGGGGTCCGCAGGGTGGTTCTGCCCGTGTCAGCCCCCGCTCGCCGCAGTGGTGCGGCTTGCCACCGGCGCATCGGGGATTTTCCAGCGGCAGGCGGCCCACGCCCGCGGCCGGTTGGCGAGATCGACGTGGATATGTTCCTCGTGGAACCCGTCGGAACCCGGCCCCAGCACCGTCTCGAAGCGGGCGCAGGCGCTCTGGCGCATGGAAACGCGGAACGAGGCCGGCAGCGAGCGGCCGCGGATCACATAGTGCTCGCCGTTGGCGAGCGTGTAGCCGCCGACATCCAGCGCATTGCCGCGGCCGTGCTCGCTGAGGCGGTTGCCACGCTGGCGGTTCATGGGCCGGCAGCTGTAGGAGGCGGCCACGTGCAGCGTCTCCAGCGGGCTGCCGAGGCGCGCGACGGCCGGGGCGATATCGCCGCGCACCCAGTTCACCACCGCCAGCGCCATGCGGCAGTTGACGGCGGCCGACGGCTTCAGGTCGATCACCCGCCCATCGGCAAGACGCAGGGCGGAAAGCTCCACCAGATCGGGCACGCGGCAGGCGCCGCCGGCCTGACGGCGCGTCGAAGGCTCGATCTTCGCCAGCCCGGAGCGCACCAGCTGCGCGCAGGCCGCCGGCAACCCGCCCGCTGCCTTGCCGGTGAGCGGGGCGCCCTGCGTGCCCGGCAGGGCGGAGAGCGAGGCGCCCGGCAGGGTGCCGCCCGGTGCGGCGCGCAGTTCCGCCCCCGGCAGCGAGGCAAGGCGGGTGCGGGCAGCGGGGGCCGCCGGCGGGGCGGGCTGCGCCGTGATTTCGGCCACCGCCGGCCGGCGCGGACGCTGCGCCGGCATCGGGGCGGCGATATCGGCTTCCGGTTCCGCGCGGGCCACCGCCACTTCGGCAACCGCGGGGCGCGGCTGCGGCAGCGGCGCGTCGGGGGTCTCGTCATCCTGCATGGCCACGGCCTCGGCAACAGCCGGGCGCGGGGCCGGCATCAGCGCCACGGGAACGGCCTCGTCCGGCGCCGGGGCGGCCGCTTCCGCCGGTACGGATTCCGCGGGCAAGG
>NZ_DAISHT010000071.1:5849-16780 GCF_036822375.1 Pseudoxanthobacter sp.
GCGGGCAAGGGTTCTGCGGGCGCGATGGCGCGGCGCCCGCTCGGGGCCACCTCGGTAAAGCCGGTCGCCGGGCCCGGAAGGACGGGTTCGCTGCCGGCCGCCGGCAGCATCGCCAGCGGGCGGGCCGTGTCGGCCGCTTCGCCATCGGCCGCCATCAGGTCGCCGGTACCGGTCGCCATCGGCTCCAGCCCGGCATTGCGCAGCGCGGTGCGCAGGGCCTTCGGCGCCACCGCCTGAGCGGCCACCACCTGAAAGGCGGCAAAGCGATCGGGCGCCTGCGGCGGCGCAAGATCGGCCTTCGCAGCCGCGCGGCCGGCCGGTGCGCCATCGGCAGGCGGATTCACGACAAGCGGATCGGCAGCAAGCGGATTCGCGGCAGAGGGCACCGCCGCGGGGCCGGCCGGCGCGGAAGCAGCCGGTGCGGCAGACGCGGGTGCGGCAGACGCGGGTGCAGGTGCAGCGGCAACCGCATCCGGCCGCGGCACCGGCAGAAAGGGAACCGCTGCCGGGTTGCCCGCCGCCCCGGCCCCGCCCGTCAGGCCCGGACCGGCCAGCAGCAGCGCCGCGCCCGCCAGCAGCACGCGCGGCAGCGGCGCCCGGAAGACCGGCCCTTTCACGGCGTGCCGCCTTGCGGCACCTGTGCCGCCGGGCCCGCCACAGGGGCTGAGAAAAACAACAAACGCATCGGCTCTCGCGGCTTCGGGTCGGGCGGGCGGAACCCGGGGGCGGTCCGCTCGCGCTGCAGCAGGGAACGCCCGCCTGCCCGAAGCAGCGGCGGCAGCCGGTTCCCGGATTGACGCCAGTTGGGCGCATCATGGTGAAGAAACGGCTAACGCACCAGCGGGCATTTGCTCCCGCCCCCCGCCGCCGGGCCGGCCAGAGACGCAAAAGGCCCCGGAACCGCTGGGGTTCCGGGGCCTTCCGGCTTTCTCTGACAGAAGCGTGAGCGCGTCAGGCCATGGCCGGCCGGCCGGCGCGCAGCAGCAGCGTGAGGCCGATGCCGGCCCCGAGCAGGCCCGCCAGCACCACGTACCAGGCCGGGGCCATCAGGTCGTACCGCATCCAGATGCTGACCAGCAGCGGGGTGAGGCCGCCGCAGATGGCGTAGGCGATGTTGTAGGCAAACGAGATGCCGGAGAACCGCACCCGCGCCGGGAAGGCATGGATCATGACGAACGGCACCGCGCCGATGACGCCGACCGTCAGCCCCGCCAGCCCGTAGAGCGGGAACAGCAGATAGGGCCCGTCCGCCACGTGGAAGAACAGCAGGAACGCCGCCGCCCCCATGGCAAGGCAGCCGATCAGCAGCACCCGGCCGGCGCCGAAGCGATCGCACAGCATGCCGGAAACCACACAGCCGATGGAGAGCGTCAGCGTCGCCAGGCTGTTGGCATTGAGCGATTCGATGGGCCCGATGCCATAGGCCTTCTGCAGGATGGTGGGCGTCATCAGGATGACGACCACGATGCCGGCCGACAGCACCCACGTCAGCAGCATGGAGACGACGACGCCGCCCATGTGGTCGCGCACCACCGCCTTGAGCGGCAGTTCCTCGGCCAGCGTCTTGCGGGCCTGCATCTCGCGGAACACCGGGGTCTCGTCCAGCCAGCGGCGCAGATAGACCGAGACGAGGCCGAACACGCCGCCGAGCACGAAGGCGATGCGCCAGCCATAGGCGGAAACCTCCGCCGGCGTCAGCGTGGCATTGATGGCGCTGGCCACCAGCGAGCCGATCAGGATGCCCGCGGTCAGGCCGCAGGTGAGCAGACCGGCGGCAAAGCCGACGCGGCGGTGCGGCACATGCTCGGCCACGAACACCCACGCCCCCGGCACCTCGCCGCCAATGGCCGCGCCCTGCACGATGCGCATGATCAGCAGGCCGACGGGCGCCAGAATGCCGGCGGTGGCAAAGGTCGGCATCAGGCCGATGCCCAGCGTCGACAGCGCCATCAGCAGGATCGACAGCGTGAACATGCGCTTGCGGCCGAGCTTGTCGCCGAAATGCGCGATCACGATGCCGCCCAGCGGACGCGCCAGATAGCCGGCGGCGAAAATGGCGAAGGCCTGCACATCGCGCAGCCAGTCCGGCACTTCCGGCGGGAAGAACAGTTGCCCGACCACCGCCACGAAGAACACGAAGATGACGAAGTCGTAGAACTCCAGCGCCCCGCCCAGCGAGGAGAGCGCCAGCGTCCGGTAATCCCGCCCGTCGAGCGGCCGGTGTGAGACGAGATCGGACATGGAACACCCAGTCAGCGACGGCGCGGCCGCCGCCGTTCCCGCAGGTGCCGGGGCGCGCGCCGCCATCGATTCACGAATGCCGTTGGGGTTGCGGCGGCCGGGCCGAGCCTGCCCGACGAACTGGCCTGCAAAAACGCAACGGATGAGGGGCGCCTTTTCGCGCCCATAATATGGCAACAATACGGCAGGCGTAATTTTCTGACGACGCAGGATCGGCGGGCGACATATCCGGACCCGACGGCGCCGCCAGACGGCAGCATCCTTGCAGGCCCGGCCGGCCGCAAACGAGAACGGCCCCTCCGCCGCGGGGCGGAGGGGCCGCACATGCAGGCCGCAGGGGCCGGCGACCGGTGCGGGCAGCCGCCCGCGCCGTCAGCGGGCGTGGCCGATGACGCTGCCGTTCGCCTTCAGATGTTCCACCAGACCGGCGGTCGAGGCATCGAGCGCGGCGGTCCCGGCCTTGCCGTCGATCACCGGCTGCAGCGAGGTCGCCAGTTCCTTGCCGAGTTCCACGCCCCACTGATCGAACGAATTCACGTTCCAGATGGCGCCCTGCACGAACACGACATGCTCGTAGAGCGCCAGCAGCCGGCCGAGGGTGAACGGATCGAGGGTGGCATAGGCAATGGTCGTGGTCGGCCGGTTGCCGGGGAAGACCTTGTGCGGGGCGAGACGGGCGACGGCCTCCGGGGCGAGGCCTGCGGCGGCAAGCTGGGCGCTCGCCTCCTCCAGCGTGCGGCCGTCCATCAGCGCCTTGGTCTGGGCAAGGCAGTTGGCCACCAGATAGGCGTGCTGGTGCGGCAGCTGGTGCGGCTCGGCAGCCACGAGGAAATCGGCCGGAATGATGTCCGTGCCCTGATGGATCAGCTGGAAGAAGGCGTGCTGGCCGTTGGTGCCGGGCTCGCCCCACACCACCGGGCCGGTGGCGAGGGCCACCGGCGTGCCGGCCCGCGTCACGCGCTTGCCGTTCGATTCCATGTCGAGCTGCTGCAGGTGGGCCGCAAAGCGGGCAAGGCGCTGGTCATAGGGCAGGATCGCCTTGGTCGCGAAGCCCCAGACATTGCGGTACCACACCCCCAGCAGGCCGATCAGGAACGGCAGGTTCGCCTCGATCGGCGCGGTGCGGAAATGCTCGTCCATGGCGTGGCCGCCGGCGAGGAACGCCTCGAAATTGTCGGCGCCGATGGCCATTTCCACCGACAGGCCGATGGCCGACCACACCGAATAGCGCCCGCCGACCCAGTCCCAGAAACCGAAGGCACGGTCCTGCGGAATGCCGAAGGCGGCAATCTTCTCAAGGTTGGTCGAAAGCGCGGCGAAATGGGCGCCGACCGCCGCCTCGCCGAGCGTGTCCACCACCCACGCCCGGGCAGTGCCGGCGTTGGTCATGGTCTCCAGCGTGGTGAAGGTCTTGGAGGCGACGAGGAACAGCGTCGTTTCCGGGTTGAGCCCCAGAAGCGTGTCGTGGATGTGCGCCCCGTCGACATTGGAGACGAAATGCACCGCCGGCCCGTCGCCGCGATAGGGCGACAGCGCCAGCGCCACCATGGCGGGGCCGAGGTCCGAACCGCCGATGCCGATATTGACCACATCGGTGAAGCGCTTGCCGGTGGCCCCGGCAATGACACCGGAGCGGACGCCTTCGGAGAATGCCCGCATGCGGGCCAGCACCGCGTTCACCTCCGGCATCACATCCCGCCCGTCGACGAGAACCGGCCGGCCGGAGCGGTTACGCAGCGCGACGTGCAGCACCGAGCGGTGCTCGGTGAAATTGATCGCCTCGCCGGCGAACATGCGGTCGCGCAGGCCCTCCACATCCGCCGCCCGCGCCAGCCCGGCGAGCAGCGTCATGGTTTCCGCCGTGACGCGGTTCTTGGAATAGTCGACCAGCAGATCGTCGAGCGCAGCGGAAAAAGCGGTGAAACGTGCGGGATCGGCCCGGAAAAGATCGCGCAGATGCACACCGTCGAAGGAAGCGCGATGGGCCTCCAGACGGGCGAAGGCAGCGGCAACGGCGTCGGACATGAAGGACTCCGGCTTGAAAGGCGGCCATGAAAGGCAGCGGACGGCGCCGGCGGCCGGCCAGGCCAGCCCGGCAGCGCGCCCGCCGGCAACGACAGGACAGGCAGGCTCGCCCCGGGTTTGTCAGATGTGCTTTCAGGCCCCCGGCGCGGTGGCCGGGGGGCGCAGGCCGGCCTCGCGTCGCTCTTCCCGTCGCTTCAGCCAGCCGAGCAGCACAAGGCCGGGCAGCGCCAGAAAAGTCGCGATGACATAATACCAGACCCAGCCGACCGAGGCGACGACGAACCCGGCGGGTGCGGCAAGAGTGACACGCGCCATGCCTTCCAGCGAGGTCAGCAGGGCATATTGGGTGGCCGTGTAGGCGCGGTTGGAACACAGCCGCGCCAGATAGGCCACCATCACCGTGCCGCCGATGCCGGTGGCGAAGTTTTCCAGCGCCACCGTGCCGCACAGCGTGGCCGCCGCCACCAGCCCCTGCGTGCCATGGCTGGAAATCGCCTCCAGCGTGATCTTCGGCACCCCGTCCGGCCCCGGCACGCCGATGGCCGCCGTCAGCGCCGGCAGGTCCAGCGCGGGCCAGACGAAGATGATGTTGGTGGCCATCTGGCCGAGGGTGGCAATCCACAGCGCCCTGAGCACGCCCAGCCGGTTGGCCAGCACACCACCCACGAAGGCGCCGAGAATGACGGAGAAGAACCCGAACGGCCACTGCAACGCCGCGTAGGTGGCCTTCTCGAACCCCATGGTGAGGAAGAAATAGGTCCGCAGCTCCGTGGTGAAGGCATCGCCCAGCTTGAACAGCAGCACGAACAGCAGGATCTGCGCCCACGCATCCTTCTTCAGAAAATCGCGGAACGGCTCGACAACGGCGGAACGGAACCGGCCGGGCACCGCTGTGGAAAAGCGTGCCGCCTCGCTGGCCCAGTCCTCGCGGATCAGCAGCGTGCCGATCATGCCGACCACGACCAGCCCCGCCATGACGAGGAAGCCGGTGTGCCAGGCGGCCGTCTTGTCCATGCCGGAGGCTTCCAGCGCGGAGACCAGCGACACAGCGCCCGCAAACGAGACGAGCATGGCCACCCGGTAGGCGGTGAGGAAGTTGGCCGTGCCGGCCGCCTGCTCGCGCTCCTCCAGCGCCTCGATGCGCAGCGCATCGACGGCGATATCCTGCGTGGCCGACAGGAAGGCCACCACCACCGCGACACCGGCGACCGACCAGCGGTCCACCATGGGATCGACCAGCGACAGGCAGGCGATGGCCGCCATCAGCGCGCACTGGATGGTGATGAGCCACGCCCGGCGGTGGCCCAGCAGCCGCGACAGGCCGGGAATGGCGAACCCGTCGATGAACGGCGACCAGACGAATTTCCAGCCATAGGCAATGGCGACGAGGCCGAACAGGCCGATGGTCTCGACGCCGACGCCGCTTTCCGTCAGCCACGCCTGCAGCGTGGAACTGGTCAGCTGGAACGGCAGGCCGGAAGAAAAGCCGAGCAGCAGCATGACCGCCACGCGGCGGCGGCCATAGACGGCCAGCAGCCGGGCAAAGCGGCCCCGGGGTTCGGCCTCTGGGGAAGAACTGCTGGCGCTCACCCGGCACCCTCCTGGCTTGTCGCATCGCGCGCGGGCGCCGCCCGAGGCGGGGCCCGCAAATCACGCCATCAGGCGCCGGAGACGGTTGCCATCGGGTGAAGAAAGGCCGGCTCAGTCGTCCGGCGATTCCTCGATCGGGTCATACTGGCTCGCATCGAAGCCCAGAAGATTGAACGACTGCTGCATGTGGTCCGGCAGCGGCGCCGACACATCCAGCACGCCGCCGGCCGGATGCGGAATGATGATGCGCCGCGCATGGAGATGCAGCCGGTTCTGGATGCCGCCCGGCAGCTGCCAGTTCTCCACGTTGAAATATTTCGGATCGCCGATGATCGGATGGCCGATATAGGCGGCATGGGCGCGCAGCTGATGGGTGCGCCCGGTCACCGGGCGCATGGAAATCCACGCGATCTGCTGGGCCGCCTGATCGACGACGGCATAATAGCTGAGGGCGTGCTGGGCATCGTCCTCGCCGTGGCGGGCAATGCGCATGCGGTCGCCTTCCGGCCCCGGCTCCTTGGCGAGGAAGGTGGAGATGCGCCCCTGCCGCGGCTTCGGCACGCCGCGCACGAGTGCCCAGTAGACCTTCTTGGTCTGGCGGGCGCGGAACGCACCGGTCAGCTTTTCCGCCGCCAGCCGGGTGCGCGCCACCACCAGAATGCCGGAGGTGTCGCGGTCGATGCGGTGGACGAGGCGCGGCTTCTGGCCCTTCGCATCGCGGAAGGCCTCCAGCATGCCGTCGACATGGCGCGTCAGCCCGGAACCGCCCTGCACCGCAAGCCCGGCGGGCTTGTTGAACACGAAGGTCTCGCGGTCCTCATGCAGGATGAGGCTTTCCAGAAAGGCCCGGTCGCTCGGCCGCGCGCTGAAGGAGGGGCGCTCGCCTTCCTCCCCGCCGCCGGCCATGCCGTGCGCATCGGTCTGCATCGGCGGAATGCGCACGCTCTGGCCCGACTCAAGCCGGGTCGAGGTCTTGACGCGCGCGCCGTCGACCCGGATCTGGCCGGACCGCAACAGCTTCTGAAGCTGCACGAAGCCGAGCCCCGGGTAGTGCGACTTGAACCAGCGATCGAGACGCATGCCGTCTTCGTCGCGGCCGACAACAATGGTGTAAACGCCTGCCATGGCGCCACAGGTGACAGTTTCCGCGCCCTTTCGCAAGCGGGGCGAGCGGCGCCACGCGCGATTTCCGCGCAGCCCAGCCCTGCGCGGGGCGCCTTAATGGAACATCAGCCGCCCGGCCCCCATGCCGCCGGCGACCGCCAGCAGCGACAGCACGACGGACCCCGCCACATAGGCCGCGGCGAGGCCGATTTCACCGCGCTCCCACAGATAGAAGCTGTCGAGCGAGAACGTGGAAAACGTGGTGTAGCCGCCGAGCACGCCGGTGGTGAAGAAGAGCCGGAACGCCTTCGTCGGCCCCGGCTCGTGAGAGGCGAGCCACGCGATGGCAAGGCCCATGACCAGCGAACCCGTGACGTTGATGAAGAACGTGCCCCACGGAAAGGCCATGCCGAACGTCTTCATGCTGAAGGCGCTGAGATAATAGCGCACCACGGCCCCAAGCCCGCCCCCGGCGAACACCAGCAACGCCTCGATCATCCTGTCCCCTCATGCAACCTGCCCCCTCACGCCCGGCCCCATGCCGGCAGCGCGCGTGTGCCCGACCGGCGCGGCCGCGCAATCATGCGCGTATGGTACCCGCAAACAGGATGACATCCGCAAATCAAACACGGCCGGCCGGCGCGACAGATAACCGGCCCGCCTTCAGCCGCGGCCCTGCCGCTCGCGGCGCAACTGCGCCCAGCGGTCGAGCCGCTCGCCCAGGATGCGCTCGAAGCCGCGCGGGGTCGGCCGGTAGAAGTTCTGCCGGCCGAGCGCCTCGGGAAAATAATCCTGCCCGGAGAACGCATCCGGCTCGTCGTGATCGTAGCGATAGCCGGCGCCGTAGCCTTCCTGCTTCATCAGCCGGGTCGGCGCATTGAGAATGGTCCGCGGCGGCACCAGCGAGCCGTTCTCCCTGGCCGTGCGCAGCGCGCTCTTGTAGGCCAGATAGGCGGCGTTCGACTTCGGCGCCGTGGCCAGATAGATCGCGGCCTGCGCCAGAGCCAGTTCGCCCTCCGGGCTGCCGAGGAAATGATAGGCATCCCGGGCGGCGTTGCAGATGACGAGGGCCTGCGGATCGGCAAGGCCGATATCTTCCACCGCCATGCGCACCAGCCGGCGGGCCACGAACAGCGGGTCCTCGCCGGCATCCAGCATGCGGCAGAGATAGTAGAGCGTCGCATCCGGGTCCGAACCGCGCACCGATTTGTGGAGCGCGGAAATGAGGTTGTAGTGCCCGTCCTCGGACTTGTCATAGATCGGCGCGCGGCGCTGCAGCACCGCCTGCAGCCGCTCCGCATCGAAAACCTCACCCGGCCCGGCGGCACGCCACACCTCTTCGGCAAGCGTCAGCGACGCGCGGCCGTCGCCGTCCGCCATGCGCACCAGCACGGCGCGGGCGGTCTCGTCCAGCGGCAGCGGCCGCTTTTCCGCCGCCTCCGCCCGCCTCAGCAGGCTGTCGATCGCCTCCGCCCCGAGCGGGCGGAACACCAGCACCTGCGCCCGCGACAGCAGCGCGGCGTTGAGCTCGAACGACGGGTTCTCCGTCGTCGCGCCCACCAGCGTGACCGTGCCGTCTTCCATGACCGGCAGGAAGGAATCCTGCTGCGCCTTGTTGAAGCGGTGGATCTCGTCCACGAACAGCAGCGTGCCCTTGCCCATCGCCCGCCGGCCGCGCGCACCGTCGAACAGCTTCTTCAGGTCGGCCACGCCGGTGTGGATGGCCGAAACCTGTTCGAACGCCAGATCGGTCGCCCCCGCCAGCAGACGCGCCACGGTTGTTTTGCCGGTGCCCGGCGGCCCCCACAGCACCAGACTGCCGACCGTGCCCGAGCGCAGCATCCGCGTCAGCGTGCCATCCGGCCCGACCAGATGGTCCTGCCCGACCACATCGGCAAGCTGCTTCGGCCGCAGCCGGTCGGCCAGCGGGCGCGGCGCCTGACGCTCCAGCCCGGCGGCCGCAAAAAGATCCGACATGCCCGCTCTCCCTGCCCTTTCGGCCAATGCCCGGCGGCCGCTCAGCCGCGCAGCACGATCTGCATCACCCGGCCGTCGCGCTCCACCGCGATGCGCCACACCCCGGCCCGCACCGACAGCAGCCGCGCCGCCTCAGTCGTCGTCTCCGGCCGCGCGCCGTTGACCTCGACCAGAATGTCGCCGCGCTGGAAGCCGACGCGCTCGGCAATCGAGCCCCCGGCCACCTCCGACACCGCCACCCCGCGCCGGTCGCCCGGCAGGCTCAGCGCGTCGTTCGCCGCCGGCGACAGATTGACGATGGTCGCCCCGCCCAGCGGCGAGATGCCTTTCAGCGTCCGCGGCTCGCGTGCCGGCACCTCGGGCGCCTCCACGAGCGCCAGCTTCAGCGTCTCCGCCTTGCCGGCCCGCAGAATGCCCAGCTCCACCGCACCGCCCAGCGGCCGCGTCGTGAAGCGATAGCCGAACCCGTCCGGATCGTCGACCGGCTTGCCGCCGACCGTCGTAATCAGATCGCCGACCCTGAGGCCCGCGCGGTCCGCCGGCCCGTCTGCCACCACCGCCGTCACGATCGCCCCTTCCGGCCGCCCGAGCCCGAGCCCGTCGGCAATGTCAGCGGAGACCGCCTGCAGCGTCGCCCCCAGCCACGGCCGGTGGATGACGCCACCCTGCTTCGCCGCCTCCACCACCTGCCGCACCATATTGGCGGGAATGGCAAAGCCGATGCCGATGGAACCGCCCGACTTGGAATAGATCGCCGTGTTGATGCCGACCACGTTGCCGTCGACATCGACGAGCGCGCCGCCCGAATTGCCCGGGTTGATGGCCGCATCGGTCTGGATGAAGAACTGATAATCGGTGATGCCGACCTGCGTGCGCGCCAGCGCCGAGACGATGCCCTGCGTCACCGTCTGCCCGACACCGAACGGATTGCCCACCGCCAGCACCAGATCGCCGACCTCAAGACCGTCCGAATCGGCAAAGGTCAGTGCCGGCAGCGGGCCGTCGGCGCCGCGCACCTTCAGAACGGCCAGATCGGTCTTCTCGTCCTTCAGCACGATGTCGGCGTCATATTCCCGCCGGTCCGCCAGCGCCACCCGCACCGCATCCGCATCGCGGATGACATGGTTGTTGGTGACGATGATGCCCGACGAATCGACCAGCACGCCCGAGCCCAGCGACTGTAACTGCCGCTGTCGCGGTGCCGCCTGCCCCGGCGCCTCGCTGCCGAAGAACCGGCGGAACAGCGGATCGTCGCCGAAGGGCGACCGCGGCTGCGCCACCACGCGCGAGGCGTAGACGTTGACGACCGCCGGCACGACCTTCTTCACCACGGGCGCAAAGCTCAGGCTGATTTCCGCCCGGCTCTTCGGCACGTCCTGCGCCGATGCCGCCCCGCTCAGCGCCGCCGCCGCCACGCCGAACGCCACCGTCACCCCGGCGGCCACCCGTGCAATCTTCATCGCTTTCGCCCTCAAACGCCGTCGTCGTTGCCCGACCGACGCAACCAGCCAATCCCGCCAACACCAAGGCGGCCCGCAGCTGCCCTGCCCTGCCCCGACCGCCGCCGGCATAAAAAAAAGGGCGCCACGAGGCGCCCCTTTTCTCAAACTCCGGCGGAACCGGCAATCAGGCCGCAACGGCCTCAGCGGCAGCCGCCGCTTCGGTGCGGGCGCGGTCAGCCGCACCCTTGGCAGCCGGATCGCGATCCACGAACTCGATCACGGCACGCGCCGCGGTGTCGCCCTGACGGAAACCCGCCTTCAGCACGCGGGTGTAGCCGCCGTTGCGCTCCTTGTAGCGCGGGCCGAGCGTCTCGAACAGCTTACGGACGGTTTCCACGTCCTTGATCTGCGCGATGGCCTGACGGCGCGCATGCAGATCGCCGCGCTTGCCGAGGGTGATCAGCTTTTCGACGATCGGACGCAGGTCCTTCGCCTTGGGCAGGGTGGTCACGATCTGCTCGTGCTGGATCAGCGACACCGCCAGATTGGCGA
>NZ_DAISHT010000072.1:0-14310 GCF_036822375.1 Pseudoxanthobacter sp.
CCACGCCAGCCTGATCGGGAACGATGCACTCGATATCCTGAAGACCGCGCTCGGACAGCCAGTTCTCGGCTTCCTCGAGCGAGGCGACGCCGCGGCCCTCTCCGACATCGCGTTCGAGCTTCTTCTTTTTCGACATGCTGGGTTCACCTGACGTGGTTTTTGCTCGGCGGGCCGGAGGGCCGTGCGAGACACGCAGAGAACCGTAACGGGGCTTTGCCGGGCACCCGTTGTCTCGTTCTGCCCGCGACCTGACCCCGCCTTCAGGGCCCGCCGCAGCCATCTTAGCGAGGCCTTTTTGCCGGGCCTAGGGGCCCCGCACGCTATTTTATCGCGTGCAGACAGCGGCATCGCGCCGCCGGCTGCCGCCGGCCGGGGGGCCTTCAGGCAAAACCGGCTTCCGCGGCCGGCCGCTTTTCAAGGGCAAACAACGGCAGCGGCGCCTTGCGGCCGCGCAGTTCCACGGCCCCGAGGGCGGTGACCGAAAGCCCCGGCGGCAGCGGCTGCATCAGGCTCAGCGCCGGCCCGGAGGCAACGATGTCGTGCCCGCTTGAGCGGCAGATCCCCTCGATGCGCGCGGCGGTGTTCATCGTGTCGCCGAGCAGCATGATCTCGCGCTTGGCATCGCCGACCTCGCCCACCACCAGACCGCCGGCATGGATGGCGCACCGCATGCGGGGTTCGAAGCCATAGTGCTGACGATAAAAATCGGTGTGCGTCGCCAGAACGTGCTGCACCGCAACGGCGCAGTCGCGGCACATCGGCCCGCTGAGCGGCGAGCGCAGCGTCCAGGTGGCGATCACCTCGTCGCCGACATAGCGGTAGATCTCGCCGCGGAACTCGCTGATCACCTCGCCGACATCGAAGAAGATGTCATTGAGCAGATTCAGGAAGGCGCGGTCGCCGATCTCCTCGGCGGTTTTGGTGGAGTGCTTCAGGTCCAGAAACATCACCAGCCGGCGCTCGCTGCGCGGCTGGTGGTAGCGCCCGGTGATGAGGTTGGCGAACATCGCGCTGCCGATGTGGCGCCGGGTGAGGAACACGAAGTTGAAGGCGGTGGCCAGCACGAACGACAGCGCGATATCGAACCGCCACGGCACGTCGTGGCCGGAAATGAGGAACACGCACGCCCGGTCCACCACCGGCACGACGATGCCGTAGACCACGCCGCGGCCGAGCAGCAGCACCGTGAACGGCAGGCGCCGGGTGGCGGCGCCGGAGCGGCTGTTGATGGCCATTTCCAAAAGCGTCAGCAGCACGCCGGACAGCGCGCCGGCAAATGCGCCCGCCAGGATGGAACGCGGCATATCGCCCCGGTAAGCCAGGGCGGTGATGGAGCCGATGGAGGCTGTGGCCAGCGCCACGACGCCGACGGTGCGGAGGCGAAGCAGTGTGCGCCGGCGCATGGCCGTGAACTCCCGCAAGAGTGCCGGAAACCGGCCTGTGCCCCGGCCCCGTGGCCGCGGGTGCCGCCGGCCGGCCCGCTTTCCCTCTAGCGGACTGTGTGCGCAGATCAAAGCGCGATTGTGGTGCGGCGCGGCCACCGCCGGCCGGCCGCCTTCGCCGGCGGCATGGCCGCGCGCGGCGGCGGCGTGCAGCGGCGGGGTGTGACGGGTTCGGCGTCACGGCAATGCAACATCCTTCGGCATGATGTCGAATGCAGCAAATTGCGTGCGGGGGGAGTTGAGGGCGGTCGCGATCACCTCTAACCTGCCCGTCCATAAGGGCGAGCTGCGCGGCGGGGCCGTGCAAACAGCGGAGAACAGCGAATGCGGGCACAGGGAAGTTTCGGGCCGGGACTGATGGCGGCCGTGGCCGCGCTGGCGCTCACCGGGGCTGCGCTGCCGGCGAGCGCGCAGGAGCGCGTGGTCAACGTCTACAACTGGTCCGACTATATCGATCCGCAGATTCTGACCGATTTCACGGCGAAGACCGGCATCAAGGTCGTCTACGACGTGTTCGATTCGAATGACATTCTGGAGACCAAGCTGCTGTCCGGCGGCTCGGGCTACGATGTCGTGGTGCCCTCGGGCACCTTCCTCGGCCGCCAGATTCAGGCGGGCGTGTTCCGGAAGATCGACAAGGAAGCGATCCCGAACCTGAAGTACATGTGGCCGGAGATCCAGAAGGAAGCTGCGATCTTCGATCCGGGGAACGAATATTCCGTCAACTACATGTGGGGCACGGTCGGCATTGGCTACAACAAGGCCAAGGTCGAGCAGCTGGCCCCCGATGCGCCCAAGGATTCGTGGGCGCTGATCTTCGACCCCGCCGTTGCAGCCAAGCTCGCGCCGTGCGGCATTCAGGTGCTGGATGCGGCCGACGATACCATCCCGGCGGCGCTGAACTATCTGGGCCTCGATCCCGATTCCAAGAAGCCGGAAGACCTGCAGAAGGCCGGCGAACTGTGGATGAAGGTGCGGCCCTATATCCAGAAGTTCCATTCGTCCGAATATATCAACGCGCTCGCCAACGGCGACATCTGCGTGGCCGTCGGTTATTCCGGCGATGTGTTCCAGTCGCGCAACCGGGCGATCGAGGCCAAGAACGGCAATGACATCGCCTATGTGATCCCGAAGGAAGGCGCGCACCTGTGGGTGGACCAGATGGCCGTGCCCGCCGATGCGCCGCATCCGAAGGAGGCGATGGAGTTCATCAACTTCATCCAGACGCCGGAAGTGATCGCCAAGGCGTCGGACTTCATCTTCTACGCCAACGGTAACGAGGCGTCGCAGAAGTTCATCAACAAGCAGATTCTCGACGATCCGGCGATCTACCCGCCGGCGGAGGTTCTGAAGAAGCTCTACGTGGTCACCCCCTATCCCCCGGCCTCTCAGCGCGTGCTGAACCGGGTTTGGACCTCGGTCAAGAGCGGCGGCAAGTAAGGCACGCCGGCGGTTGAGGAAGGGGCCGGGCATTTGCCGGCCCCTTTTTTCGGTTGCGACCCCGTTTTTTTATTCCGGGCAGCCGGTCGGGCCGGGCCCGTTTGTTTCAGGCAGTTTTCCGGTGCAGCCGGGCAGGCGGGCACGGCCGCCGGGCCGGTGCGGGCAGGCGGCGCAGGCCCGCGTTCAGAGGGGGATTCTCGGTGGCGAAGCAGGCAATTGGCACGGTCCGGCGCACCTTTGCGCCCTGGGATGACCCCACGAAGACGCCCTTCATCGAGTTCCGCAACGTCACCAAGCGGTTCGGCGATTTCGTGGCCGTTGAGAACCTGACGCTGAAGATCTACGAGCGCGAG
Organism: Pseudoxanthobacter sp.; assembly: GCF_036822375.1. Lineage (NCBI taxonomy): Bacteria > Pseudomonadati > Pseudomonadota > Alphaproteobacteria > Hyphomicrobiales > Segnochrobactraceae > Pseudoxanthobacter > Pseudoxanthobacter sp. Next base: position 3,236 of record NZ_DAISHT010000072.1, read on the forward strand.
TTCTTCGCCCTGCTCGGGCCTTCCGGCTGCGGCAAGACCACGCTGATGCGCATGCTGGCGGGCTTTGAAGACCCGACCGAGGGCGATGTGTTTCTGGATGGCAAGCCGCTGAAGGGCGTGCCGCCCTATCGCCGGCCGGTCAACATGATGTTCCAGTCCTATGCGCTGTTTCCGCACATGACGGTGGAACAGAACATCGCCTTCGGCCTGAAGCAGGACGGCATGGCGAAGGCCGATATCGCAACCCGCGTGGAAGAGGTGCTGAAGCTCGTCAAGCTGACGCAGTTCGCCCGGCGCAAGCCGCACCAGCTTTCCGGCGGCCAGCGTCAGCGCGTGGCGCTGGCGCGCTCCGTCGCCAAGCGGCCCAAGGTGCTGCTGCTCGACGAGCCGCTCGGCGCCCTCGACAAGAAGCTGCGCGAGGAGACGCAGTTCGAGCTGATCGACCTGCAGATGCAGCTCGGCATGACCTTCCTCATCGTTACCCACGATCAGGAAGAGGCCATGACGGTGGCCGATCGCATCGCCGTGATGGACAAGGGCGCCTGCATCCAGATCGCGCCGCCCTCGCAGATCTACGAGCAGCCGGCCACCCGCTATGTGGCCGAGTTCATCGGCGACGTGAACGTGTTCTCCGGCCCGCTCGTTGCCCAGGCGCCGGGCGGCGTGCGCATCAGTGTGCCGGCGGTTGAGCTGACGGTGGATTCCAGCCAGCCGGTAACCGCCGAAATCGGCACCGAGGTCGCCTTCGCGGTGCGGCCGGAAAAGGTGCGCATCGCACTGGAGCCGCCGGCCGATTCCGCCGCCAACACGGTGCAGGGACAGGTCTGGGATATCGGCTATCTCGGCGATCTCTCCGTCTATCATGTGCGGCTGTCCGACGGGCGCACGGTGCGGGCCTCGGTCATCAATGCGCGCCGGTCGGTCGAGCGGCCGATCACATGGGAAGACACGGTCTGGCTCACCTGGGACCGGGATGCCGGCGTGGTGCTGACGCGCTGACCGGGCGCGGGCAGCGCCTGCCGGCGCCCGCCCGCGGCCTGGTGATGCGGCGAGACCTTGAGGCGAGACCTTGCTGGGCGGACGGGCTGAAGCGGTTCGTGCGCGTTTTCCGGGGGAGACCGGCCATGGCGGATAGCAATCCCAAATCGGGCAAGGGGCGAGGGCGCTGGATCGTGACGGCGATCCCCTTTGCCTGGATGCTGATTTTCTTTCTGATCCCGTTCCTGATCGTGCTGCGGATCTCGTTCTCGCAGACCGCGATCTCGATGCCTCCCTACACGCCCGTGTTCAACCTGTTCGCCGACCCGCTGTCGGAAACATGGAAACGGCTGGGGGAACTTTCGTTCGATACCTATGTGTTTCTGACCTCGGACGACCTTTACTGGCGCTCCTACATCAACAGCGTGTGGATCGCCTTTACCTCCACCGTCATGCTGCTGATCATCGGCTATCCCATCGCCTATGGCATGGCGTGCGCCAAGCGCGAGTGGCGGCCGCTGCTGCTGATGCTGGTGATCCTGCCGTTCTGGACCTCGTTCCTGATCCGCGTCTATGCGTGGATCGGCATCCTTTCGCGCGAGGGGCTGCTGAACAAGGTGCTGATCTGGGTGGGGCTGGTCGATCCCGCGCACCCGCTGGTGATCCTGTCGACCACCACCGCGGTCTATATCGGTATCGTCTATTCCTACCTGCCGTTCATGGTGCTGCCGCTCTATTCCGCGCTGGAAAAAATGGACGGCACGTTGCTGGAAGCGGCCGCCGACCTCGGCTGCCCGCCGATCAAGGCGTTCTGGACCATCACCTTCCCGCTGTCGCTGCCGGGGGTGATCGCCGGTTCGTTCCTCGTCTTCATCCCGACCGTCGGCGAGTTCGTCATCCCGGATCTGCTCGGCGGTTCCGACACGCTGATGATCGGCCGCACGATGTGGAACGAGTTCTTCAATAACCGCGACTGGCCGGTGGCCTCTGCGGTGGCGGTGGTGCTGCTCGTCATTCTGGTCGTGCCGATCGTGCTGTTCCAGAACCATCAGGCCAAGATGCAGGAGCGGGTATGATGACGGGGCCGAACCGCGACAACGCCGCAACCGGAGCCGGGCGGGACAAAGCCGGACAGAGCCGGGGGGCACGCCGATGAACAGCCGCGGACCAAGCCTGTTCAATCTCGTTTCCATCACGCTCGGCTTTGCCTTCCTCTATCTGCCGATCGTGCTGCTGGTGATCTATTCCTTCAACGCCGGCCGCAACGTGGCGATCTGGGAGGGATGGTCGGTCAAGTGGTACGTGGCGCTGTGGCAGAACAAGCAGCTGATCGATGCCGCGTGGGTCACCATCCGGCTGGCGCTGCTTTCGGCCACGGTGGCCACCGTGCTCGGCACCATGGCGGCCATCACCATGGTGCGCGCCGGCCGCTTCTGGGGCCGCAGCCTGTTTTCCGGCATGCTGTCGGCGCCGCTGGTGCTGCCGGAAGTCATCCTCGGCCTGTCGATGCTGCTGCTGTTCGTGGCGCTGGATTTCTCCCGCGGCTTCTGGACGATGACCATCGCGCACATCACCTTCACCATGTGCTACGTGGCCGTGGTGGTGCAGTCGCGCCTCGTCACCTTCGACCGCACGCTTGAGGAAGCCGCCCTCGATCTCGGCTGCCCGCCGGTGAAGACGTTCTTCGCCGTCACGCTGCCGCTGATCCTGCCGGCGGTGCTGTCGGGCTGGGTGCTGGCCTTCACGCTGTCGCTCGACGATCTGGTGATTGCGAGCTTCACCACCGGCCCGGGCGCCACCACGCTGCCGATCAAGATCTACAGTCAGGTGCGCCTCGGCGTTTCGCCGGATATCAACGCCGCCTGCACCATCCTCATCGCCATCGTCACCGTCGGCGTGATCATCGCCTCGTTGCAGATGAAGCGCGCGGAAGCGGAGCGGGTGCGGGCGGAGCGCATGGCGGCCGCCGGCCGCTGAGCCGGTAAAGTCCGGGCCGGCGAAGATCGGGGCACAACGAAAAAGGGCGGCAGACCCGGTGGTCTGCCGCCCTTGTTTTCAGGCCGGTTTCCGGCCGGCGTGCCTCAGGCTTCCGTGCTGCCGAACACGCGGCGGAAGATGGTGTCGACGTGCTTCAGGTGGTAGCCGAGGTCGAACAGCGATTCCAGTTCGCCGTCGGTCAGGTAGGCCTTCACGTCCTTGTCGGCCTTGAGATTGGCGAGGAAGTCGCCGCCCTTCTCCCACACCGGCATGGCGTTGCGCTGCACCAGACGGTAGGCATCCTCGCGCGAGGAGCCCTTCTGGGTCAGCGCCAGCAGCACGCGCTGCGAATGGACGAGGCCGCCCAGCGCGTTGAGGTTCTTTTCCATGCGCGCCGGATAGACCAGCAGCTTGTCGACGACGCCGGCCAGCCGCACGAGCGCGAAATCGAGCGTGACCGTGGCATCCGGGCCGATCATGCGTTCCACGGACGAGTGCGAGATGTCGCGCTCGTGCCACAGCGCCACGTTCTCCATGGCGGGCAGGGCATAGGCGCGCACCATGCGGGCGAGGCCGGTCAGGTTCTCGCTCAGCACCGGGTTGCGCTTGTGCGGCATGGCCGAGGAGCCCTTCTGGCCGGGCGAGAAATATTCCTCCGCTTCCAGCACCTCGGTGCGCTGCAGGTGGCGAATCTCCACCGCCAGCCGCTCCACCGACGAGGCGATGACGCCGAGGGTGGCAAAGAACATGGCGTGCCGGTCACGCGGGATGACCTGCGTGGAAACCGGCTCCACGGCAAGGCCCATGGCCTTCGCCACATGCTCTTCCACCGCCGGATCGATGTTGGCGAAGGTGCCGACGGCGCCGGAGATGGCGCAGGTCGCCACTTCGCGGCGCGCGGCGACCAGACGCTCGCGGCAGCGGGTGAACTCGGCATAGGCCTCGGCCATCTTCAGGCCGAAGGTGACCGGCTCGGCGTGGATGCCGTGGCTGCGGCCGATGCACGGCGTCATCTTGTGCTCAAAGGCGCGGCGGCGGATGGCGGCCAGCAGCAGGTCGATATCGGCCAGCAGCAGGTCCGCGGCGCGGGCGAGCTGAACGTTGAGGCAGGTATCGAGCACGTCCGACGAGGTCATGCCCTGATGGATGAAGCGGGCATCCGGCCCGACGAACTCCGCCAGATGGGTGAGGAAGGCGATGACATCGTGCTTCACCTCACGCTCGATGGTGTCGATGCGCTCGACATCGAATTCGGCCGCGCCGCCCTTCTCCCAGATGGTGGCGGCGGCGGAAGCCGGGATCACGCCCAGTTCGGCCAGCGCATCGCAGGCATTGGCCTCGATCTCGAACCAGATGCGGAACTTGGTCTCGGGCGACCAGATGGCCGTCATTTCCGGGCGGCTGTAGCGCGGGATCATCGTGGAACTCCTGACGAACGGAGGGCGGCCGGAGAGCGGCCGGGAAAAGGGCGGGCGGGGTGGCTCAGACGGCAGGGCGCAGGGCGGCGATGCGGGCGGCATATTCGCCGGGGCCGCCGCGGAACACCGCGGACCCCGCCACCAGCGCGTTGGCACCGGCCGCCAGCACCAGCGGTGCGGTTTCCGGCGTCACGCCGCCGTCAATTTCGATATCGATGGGGCGGTCGCCGATGAGCGCCTTCAGGCGGCGCACCTTCTCCACCATGGCCGGAATGAAGGCCTGACCGCCGAAGCCGGGATTGACCGTCATGACGAGGATGAGGTCGAGGCGGTCGAGCACATATTCCAGCGCGCTTTCCGGCGTCGACGGCACGATGGAGACGCCGGCCTTCTTGCCGAGATTGCGGATGGTCTGCAGCGAGCGGTCGAGATGCGGCCCGGCCTCGGCATGCACGGTGATGATGTCGCAACCGGCATCGGCAAAGTTCGCCAGATAGGGATCGGCCGGCGCGATCATCAGATGCGCATCGAACACCTTGGCCGAATGGCGGCGCAGCGAGCGGATCACATCCGGCCCGAAGGTGATGTTGGGCACGAAATGACCGTCCATCACGTCGAGATGGATCCAGTCGGCGCCTGCCTCGTCGATGGCGCGGACTTCCTCGCCGAGCTTTGAGAAGTCGGCAGAGAGAATGGAGGGGGCGATCACCACGGGGCGGGCGGGGGCAGGGCTGGCGGGGGGAAGGCCGGTGGGAGAAAGGCGGGCAGCGCTCATCACGGATCTCCGCGGGAGAGGACCGCGCCGCCTGCGGCACGGTCGGTTGGCGCGCAGGGGCGCGCAGACGGGCCGCTGCGCCGGGGCGCAAAGGCTTGTTCGGAGCGCCGGGGGCGCAGAAGGCTTTCGCTCTGCGCACAGGGGCGCACGCGGGTTCCGGGGCCGGCCGGGCCAGCCCGACGCGCCTCGCGCGGCCGCGGTAGCACGCCGCGCGCGCCGTGGCAAACAGCCGTTGCGCATTGCCGCTGCGCGGCTTAATGCGGGAACGCGATCCCGCGCCCCCGCCTTGCCCCGCAGGTGCTGCAATGGCTGCCTCTCCGCTCAGCCGCTCTTCCGGCGATCTGCTCGCCGACCGCCGTTTTGAATATGCCGAGGCGCTGCTTGCCGAGGGCGACACCGCCGCCGCGGCCGACCTGTTCCGTCAGGCGCTCGATCTGGCGCCCGACTGGGCCGCCGGCTGGGCGGCACTGGGCGGCGCGCTGGCGGAGGCGGGCGACCGGCCGGGAGCGGCGGAGGCGCTGCGCACCGCCATCCGGCTGGATCCGGCCGATCCCTACGGCGCCACGCTGAAGCTGTCGCTGGTGGAAGGCGAAGCGGCCCCGCCGGCCCCGCCCGCAGCCTATGTGCGCGCGCTTTTCGACGAATATGCCCCGCGCTTCGAGGCGGCGCTGCTCAACGACCTCGGCTATTCCACGCCGCCGCGCCTTGCCGGCCTCATTGCCCGGGCGGATCCGGGGCGCTTTTTTGCCCGTATGCTCGATCTCGGCTGCGGCACCGGGCTGATGGCGGCGGCGATGCGGGACGGCGCCGGGCGCATCGAGGGCGTGGACCTTTCGGCCGCCATGATCGCGCAGGCCGGCGCCCGGGGGCTTTATGAGTCTCTCGCCGTCAACGACATCGTCCGGCATCTGGAGACGGTTGGCGGGCCTTACGATCTCGTCACCGCGGCGGATGTGCTGTGCTATCTGGGCGACCTGTCGCCGGTGTTGGCGGGCAGTGCGGCGCGGCTGGGGCCGGGCGGCCTTCTGGCGTTTTCGGTGGAGCGGGCCGAAGACGATCTCGCCGAGGGCTGGCGGCTGCAGGCCTCCATGCGCTTCGCCCACGCCCGCTGGTATCTGGAGAAGGTGGCCGGCGAGGCCGGACTGTCCGTCGTCCTTCACGAGGAAGCTGCGTTGCGGATGGACCGCGGCGAAGCGGTGATGGGGCACCTGATGGTGCTGCGCCGCGCCTGAAACCCCGCACCCGCGGCGGGGCCCGGAGCCGGGCGTTTCGGGACCGGGACGGCACGGGAGGCCTGCCGTCGCACGTCCTGTCGCCGCACCCATGCCCTGCCGCCGGCGGGCCGAATCAAGCCGGCCGGGCCGTTGTGGGTCAGCCGTTCAGCTCCGGATGCAAGTGCGAAAATTAAAGTCGTATCCAAAATATTCTGTCTAATATTTTGATCTGAAACGACTATGCACGATATTCATGGCGCGCCGCGCGGGTCTGTCGACGGCGGCCGGGCCTTCGGATTGGCGTCCGGCGGGGCTTTGTGGGAACTATCGGAACGTTGTTCTGGATCTGGACAAATGCGCAGCAGGCCGCTGGCCGGCCGGGCTGCCGCGAGCGGCCGTGCGGCGGATTTGCGCCGCGGTTCCGCACTTTGTCCTGAAGTGGAGTGCCGCCATGTCGGCGATCGAGCGCGATGCCCTTGAGACCACCTTCCTGCCGGCGGCAGCCGAGGCGCCGCCGGTGGAATGGGTGATCGAGGAGGATTACGTGCCCTATCCGGAGGCCGTGGCCGAGATGGAAGCGCGGGCCGCGGCCATCGCCGACGGCCGTGCGGCCGAGCGCGTATGGCTGGTGGAGCATCCGCCGCTTTATACCGCCGGCACCAGCGCCGATCCCGCCGACCTGCTGGCGCCGGATCGCTTTCCGGTGTTCGCCGCCGGTCGCGGCGGACAATATACCTATCACGGCCCCGGCCAGCGCGTCGCCTATGTCATGCTGGATCTGACGCGCCGCCGCCGCGACCTGCGCAGCTTCGTGTCGTCGCTGGAGGGCTGGCTGATCGACACGCTGGAGCGCTTCAACGTTCGCGGCGAGCGGCGCGAAGACCGCGTCGGGGTGTGGGTGCGGCGGCCGGAAAAGGGCGCGGATGCGGAAGACAAGATCGCCGCCATCGGCATCCGCGTGCGCCGCTGGGTCAGCTTTCACGGCATCGCGCTCAACGTCGAGCCGGAACTGGACCATTTCGGCGGCATCGTGCCCTGCGGGGTCAGCGACCACGGGGTGACGAGCCTCGTCGATCTCGGGCTGCCGGTGACTATGCCGGAGGTCGATTCAAACCTGCGCGCGGCCTTTGAGGATATCTTCGGGCCGACGGTGCTGCGCGCCCCTGACAGAATTAAGAAAGAGATTTCAGAACAATAGGATATTATTTTGTTCTGATAATCGACCTTAAGGCAGTCGCTGCGCCGCGGCGGGCGGCGGAAAGGCCAGCACGTCGCGCGTGTAGCTCTCCACGACGAGGCTGAAGGCGCGGCCGTCCGGCAGCGTCAGCACGGCGCGGTGCTCCAGCACGAAGGGCGGAATTTCCAGCGTTCCGCCGGCGCCGGCCACGGCGGCGCCCATTTCCCGGCCGGCCGGCATCGGCTGCCACAGCAGCGTTGCCGAAAGGGTGCGGCGGCGGAAGTCGAGCGGCTTCACCACGCGGCCGAAAGCGGTGTCGGTGGTGTCCAGTTCGCGGTTCATCGCCGGCGTCAGCAACTCCGGCAGGTACCAGTTATCGGCCTCGGAGAGCACCCGCGGGCCGCAGCGCAGGCGCACCCGGCGATAGCGCACCGGGGCGCCGGCACTGATGCCGAGGGCGGCGCGCACATCCGGGCCGGCCGGCTTTTCGGCGCCCGCCATGCGCTCTGCCACCACCTTGCTGCCGGCCGGGGCCAGCGCGTGGCTGGCGCACCAGCGGTCGAGCGTGAGGGTGGCGCTGGGGTTGCTGAGCAGTTCCGCATTGAGGCTCTGCACCAGCGCCAGCGCGGACAGGCGCGCGAGCGGTGTGTCCGGCCAGGCCGGCGGGGCTTCGGCCAGCACCGGGGCGGCAAGGGCAGAGCCGGCGAGCAGGCAGGCGACAAACAGCCTTCCGGCGCTGCCGCCCGGCCCGGCAACGATGGAACCCATGGCATGCCCTCCCGTCAGACCTTGCAGCCCTGCGATGCCTTGCCGGCAGGCCGCCCTGCGCGGCCCGCGCGCAGGATGACCCGCGCCGCCGGGCAGCGCCCGCGCAGGATAACCTGCTGTCCAGAATAACCTGCTGTCAGAGTGTTTCGCGCACGAAAAAGCCGTCTTCGGCCGGTGCCGGGCAGTCCGTGGCCTCCACGGCTGTGACCGCCGCGGCCCGCGGCCCGGTGCGGGCCAGCGCGAGGAAGGTGCCGACCCCGGCCCCGGGACCGGCCACCACGGCCTCGACGCTGCCGTCGCGGCAGTTGCGCACCCAGCCGCACAGGCCGAGCGAATGGGCCGTGCGCGCGCACCAGGCGCGATAGCCGACGCCCTGCACCCGGCCCTGCACCACCACGCGGACGCTGCGGTCCCCGTCCTCCGCACTCATGAGCGGCCGGGCCGCTTCGGTGGCCGGGCGGGCACGCGCGGGGCATGCATGCGGCCGCGCTTGCCGGTGCGCGCCAGCATCGCCGGGCCGGGGCGGGGGCCGTGGGTGCCCTCGCTCAGCACCTCGAAGCGCAGCGCGCCGGCGAACGGCGCCGCCTCCACCAGCCGCACCTCGATGGGATCGCCAAGACGGAAGGTCTCGCCCGTGGCGCGGCCGATCAGCGAGCGGCTCGGCTCGTCATAATGGTAATAATCGGTGCCGATGGTCGCCGCCGGCACGAAGCCATCCGCGCCGGTCTCGTCCAGTGTCACGAACAGGCCGGCCTTGGTGACGCCGCCGATGCGCCCGGTGAAGCGCGCGCCCACCTTGTCGGCCAGCCACAGCGCAATCAGCCGGTCGACGGTTTCCCGCTCGGCCGCCATGGCCCGGCGCTCGGTGGCGGAAATGTCGGCCCCGATCGCCTCCAGCTTCGTTTCCTGCTCGCTCGTCAGCCCGTCGTCGCCCAGTTGCAGCGCCCGGATCAGCCCGCGATGCACGATGAGATCGGCATAGCGGCGGATCGGCGACGTGAAGTGAGCATAGCGGCGCAGGTTGAGGCCGAAGTGGCCGATATTGACCGGCGAATATTCCGCCTGACTCTGCGAGCGCAGCACCACCTCGTTGACGAGGTGGGCGTTGGGCGTGCCCGCCACGCGCGCGAGGATGTTGTTGAACTGCGCCGGCCGCATGTTGCCGCTTTTCGTCAGCCGGATATCGAGCGTGGACAGGAACTCGCCCAGCGAGGCGGTCTTTTCCTGCGAGGGCGCATCGTGAATGCGGTAGACGAGGCCGGTCTTGTGGCGCTCCAGCGTTTCCGCCGCCGCCACGTTGGCCTGAATCATAAATTCTTCAATGAGCTTATGGGCATCGAGCCGGTCCGGAACGACGACGCGGTCGACCGTGCCGTCCTTCTTCAGCACGATCTTGCGCTCCGGCAGGTCGAGGTCGAGCGGCTCGCGTGCATCGCGGCCGCGCTTCAGCACCGCATAGGCGGCCCACAGCGGCTTCAGGATCGGCTCCAGCATCGGGCCGGTGCGGTCGGTGGGGTAACCGTCGATCGCCGACTGGGCCTCGGCATAGGCCAGCCGCGCCGCCGAGCGCATCATGATGCGGTGGAAGCTGTGGCTCTTCTTGCGGCCGTCGGCGCCGAACACCATGCGCACCGCCAGCGCCGGGCGGTCGACATTTTCTTTCAGCGAGCACAGGTCGTTGGAGATGCGCTCCGGCAGCATCGGCACCACGCGGTCGGGGAAATAGACCGAGTTGCCGCGGATCAGCGCCTCGCGGTCCAGCGCGGAGCGGGTGCGGACATAACAGGCCACATCCGCAATCGCCACGGTCACGATCCAGCCGCCGGGGTTCTCCTCGCCGTTGTCCGGCTCGGCGTGAACGGCGTCGTCGTGGTCCTTGGCGTCCGGCGGATCGATGGTGACGAGCGGCAGGGCCCGCCAGTCCTCGCGGCCGGCCATGGTGGCGGGCTGCGCCGCCTGTGCCTCTGCCAGCACCTCGGCCGGGAAAATGTGAGGAATGCCGTTGGTATAGATGGCGATCATCGAGACCGCCTGTTCGGAGTTGAACGAGCCGACACGTTCGGAAACGCGCGCCCGCGGCAGGCCGAAACGGCCGACCCGCGTGACGACGACGGAAACGAGATCGCCTTCCTGCGCGCCGTTCAGGCCGTCGGGCTCCACCTCAAGCTCATGGGCGCGGCGCTTGTCCACCGGCAGGATGCGGGCGTTGGGCGCGCCGGGCGGAATGTGCACGATGCCGAGCACGGCATCGGCCCGCCGGTCGATGACCTTGATGACCCGGCCGACGCGCACCGCCTCCACACCCGGCGGCGGCTCGGCAAGGCGCGCCAGCACCTTGTCGCCGATGCCCGGGGCGGGGCCGGTGATGCGCCGGCGATCGGCCATGATCGGAATGCGCGGACGGGGGCCGCGGTCGTCTTCCCACGCCACCGGCTCGCCGACGAGTTCGCCGTCGCTGTCGCGCTCCACGACGGCCAGCACCATCACCGGCGGCAGGTCGCCCGGCTGGATCAGGCGGCCGCGGCGGCGTTCCACCAGCCCGTCGGCCTCCAGATCCTTCAGCATGCGCTTCAGCGCAATGCGCGCTGCGCCCCGGATGCCGAAGGCACGGGCAAGCTCGCGCTTGCCGGCCTCGCCGGGGTGATCGCGCAGATAGGCGAGGATTTCCTGACGGGAGGGAAACTCCCCTTCGGCACGGCCTTTGGGGGGAGATGCCATCGTCAGCCTGCCTCGTTCTCGTCGTCTGCCGCGGCCTTCTTCGACCGGGC